>JAUZPC010000250.1 GCA_030706105.1 Bacteroidota bacterium
ACCTGTTGCAAGTTGTTCCTGAATGCCGGCAATAAACGTTTTTGCTTCTTCAGTCGGTTTTTCCGCCCCTCCCAATTCCAAAACAGCAATTACTTTGTTATTATAGATGATAGGAGTCAGGTAAATATATTTAATTTCAATTTTAACTAATGCGGTCTCAATAAAGGAAGCATTTTCATTAAAGAATAGCTCTTTAGACTGTTTTGTTCTGATTATATCATTTATATATGCGGTATTGGAATTGTTAAAGAATTCATGCTGTACACCATAGCTGCTTACAACATCTATTTTGCCGTCATTATTATGATATAACGCTCCAATTGAAAAGTTAAAAGTGGATGTTATTTTTCTTAACGCTGCTTCACTAACCTCATTTAACGAAGGATTCCGGTTTATTAAAGTAATAAAGTCCGAATATTCCGATGAAGCTTTTTGCTTCTTTTGGAGCTCATCCAGCATAATATTAAATGTTTCAGAAAGCTGGGTTAGTTCATCTCTGCCTTTAACTGTCAGTCTGTTATTAAAATCACCATTCTTAATTTTCTCAGCAGTAATACCCAAATCTGTAATTTGTTTTCTTATCTTTTCAGTGAACAAATAAGAAAGTATCAGAGAAAGAATTAAACCGGCTAATCCAATAATAACCGCAACATTTCTTATGTTAGCTCTTAGATCAGCCCCCTCTTTAAGTGTATTAAAAACAATAAACTTAAAAAGTGTCTGTTTATTAATTTCAGATGGATCAAATTTAACGGCAATAATATCGTCTGCTTCTGTTCCCTGACTGTACTGTTCAAAATTGTTCTTTGTTTTAAGATAGTTATACGCATTCATCAATGAAACTAAATACTTACCATTGTTGTGGTCATTGGTAACTTGCATGGGAATTCCTTCCCATACTATTGCAATATCTGAGTTTATTTTTTTTGCGAATTCATCAAGGTTTTCATTTGTTATTATTTTACCGTAATAAACATATTTAGACCCCGGCAATGCGGCCTTTATTAAAATAGCATAAGGATTTTCTCTTAGAAAATTTTGTGCATTAAGCCCATTATTTTTTGTATTAACTAAATGTGTATGGAAAAGAAGGTTAAGTCTGGAGGTATCGCTTTCGGAAGTAAAGATAAAATCTATATTTTTATTGGCAGCAAAGATATTCAGATTCTTATCAAATAAGTTATCTTTCACTAACTCAAAGTCTCGCTCAATACTCCTTGTAAATTCATAGTAAGAATAAATGAAACTATTATTTGAATTTTCTAAAAATCGTTTTTGCTGGGAGGTTAAAACATTAATAATAATCGTATTTAAAATAATAGCAGCACTAATAAGAATTAATGCTGCTATACCAAAATTTATTAAAAGCAGCCTGGTTTTAATTTTCATTTTATCAAGTATCTTTTTGCAGTACTTTCCTAATAGTTATTAATAATTCATCAAAATCATAAGGCTTGCTTATAAAATCACTAGCGCCAAGTTTTGCAGAATCAATAGCACTTTTAACGTCAGCATAAGCAGTAAGGACAATAACTTTAATCTTAATACTATTATCCGATAAGTCTTTAAGTACCTCAAACCCATTTTTACCGGGCATTTTCAGGTCCAGCAATAAAAGGTCAACATGGCGTTTTTTAAGTGCCTGAAGAACATCAATACCACTGTTAACAAAACCTACCTCATACCCCACTTCTTCAAGCTCATCCTTTAGAACATGGCACAGGTTAATATCATCATCTACAATTAATATTGATTCCATATTAGTCTTTCTTACCGGAATTGTTATCTGTACTGTCTTTTTCTGGTTTCTCTACCTCTGGGTCAGGTCTAAACTGATAATATTTAATATTATTTTCATTCTTCAGGACTGCATCTTTTATCGGCTGTTTTGACCATTCTTTAGAGTTACGTTCTTTCATAGTCGGAACAAGTTCTGCCTTAATCAATATAATCAACTCTTTTTTATTTACTATGATCTCTTCAGTTCCGAAGATATACCTTAACCCGAACACCCACCACGGAAGGTCTTTTAATATCGGCACACCTGCTCTGGTCTTTGTCTCTTCATTAGAATAAAGTCCGCCGATAGTAGTTTCTTCTCCATTTAATAATACTACCTGAGTTGAGGCAGAAGTCTTTTTTATTTGTGTTGTTGTAGGATCCGGCACAAATGAGCTTCTCTCGACATTGATATTAAGCAGCATATATTGAAGCGAATCTTCATTGTGAACAAATGGAGTAACCTTAATAATAGAACCGGTCGAGTAGAAATTATCTATAACATTTCCGGAAAAATCTTTTTGTTTAATAGAGAAGTCTGTACCGACTTGAATTTTTCCTTCTTTCCCGTCTCTTACAGTAATATTAGGGGAAGCAATTGTATTACCTAAACCCTCATTTTCAAAAAACTGAAATAATGCAGCAGCCTGTCCATAAAATCCGCCGCCGTTCCAGGAAGCAGTACTATTTACACCAAAAGTAGTAGACTGAGTTGTAGTACTTGATGAAGTACCGGTGGTAGTTTGCCCTGTTGAACCAAGCTGGCTATTTGCCAATGCTTCACTGGTTAAAGTTTTATCCAGGCCCATGTTACTTCCGATATTCAGGCCTTTGCCCTGTAGCAGCCATCTCCAATCAATACCTCTCTGCTTTGATGTATTTACATCCAGTTCAAAGAAAACAGCAGAAATATTTACTTCCCTGCTTTCAGGAGGTGCATAAGAATCAGTAACTACTTTCTTATCTATTTCATTTTTCCGTTTTATAATGATAATATCTTCTTTAGTTTCATACATAAGCCCTGAATATTGCACCAAGGTTATTAAAGCTTTGTCGTATGGCATTCTGGTGATTTCTATGCCTATGGGATTACTGGAAATAACAGTAGAAACAATCTTTCTTCCCGTAGACTTTTCGCTCACCTTACTTAACAACTCAACAGCTTGGTTAAAAGAGATACTTGCGGAAAGCGTTACCATTTCCTCCGGTTTATAAACGCCCCGCAATTGTTTTTCCAGATTTTGTTGTGGAAAAATAAAATTGGAAGCTAATAAAAATGCAAGTAAGTATTTAATCAGTTTCATAATTCTTCTCTTATTTGGAAATACTCTTTTGAATATATTCCGGTTCTAATTGTAAATTTATTTTTTCTATAATCCCGCCCTTATTAAGGATAAATGTAACTTTATTGTTCTGTGTGTCAATTCTGGTTAAGTATCCCAAATAAACCGGGTCGCCTTCAGTTAATAAGAATGTATCGCCTTTTACATCTGCTAAAAAAGCTCCTTCGGGAATGATAGCTAACAACTTTGCTCCCTGAACTTCAAGCAAATTATCGATATTTGGAGGTATATCATTTCTTATTAATGGGAAGAATGCATCGTAAACAGTTGATGTTTCAAGATTATTTTCAAAAGAATTTTCAGTTATATATTTAGTAGTATTAGTAAAATATACATCAGCTACTAAAGTAAAATTGACCATAAAATTAGGTATTTTACTATCATCCGTTACAACCTGATTTGAAAAAGATATCTGCTTTATCTTCTTTAATTCACGACTTTCTTCAATTGAATATATTAACTTAAAAAGATCATTATAATCTGCCGTACCTGTTAATTTATACTCATAATAAGTAAATTCTTTATCAGTCTTTTTCTCTGCATACTCTACATTGACCATTGATAAGCCAACAAAATTAGCTGATTTATCATTAACAAAATTGTAAAAATGAATTTGGTCAATATCCTTAGGGACATTGTACTTTCTGGCAGCCAAAGCAGAGTCTATAACAGATACCCGCCTTTGCACATCAAGATATTTTTTATTCAGTGTTTCCTGATTTAATGCCTGGGCATTTAGCTGGTTTAACTTAAGCGTTCTGCTTTTCACTTTGCCTTTTTGTACCACAAAGACAAAAATGCCGCCGGCAATTAGTATAAAAGCCAGGAGCGCAACAAGTCCTAATGTACTTTTTATTTTACGATTCATTTAATAATCTATATTTATATTCTGATAAATCAATAATTATATTAAATCTATATACTGTAGTTTTTTTCAATGCTTCGGCAGTGATACTTTTTATTTCTGCTTTCTTGAACTTTGAAGCAAATTCAGTTAATACTCTTTTGTTCATAGCATATCCTTCTACCGTAATTTTGTTTACATCATCAGCTTTTGCACTGGTAAGCCAGATATTTTTATGAGAGCCGAAAAAGCCTGAAATATTCATAAAAGCTTTACTCCAAACACCTGTACCCGCACTGGCAGAGTCCAATATTACCTTAGTTTGATCAAAAGAGCTTATTTTAGCTTCTAATTCATTTATCCTATTTACTACTTCCTGGTTTTGTCTTATAAGTTCCTGCTTCTCAGTAATCTGCTTATCAAGAACAACAATTTCTTTATTGTATTTAAGGATTTGCATGGTAATAAAGAAAGCCGCCGCAAATAACAGCGGAAGCATTGCATAGCCATGCCATGCCCACTGAAAGACTTTTTGTTCGTCAACCAGATATTTAGGTAATAAGTTAATACCCTTTGTTATGCCGGCTAATTCATCATAATACTCAATTGCAATAGCTATGGGAACACTGAATGAAGAAATTGTTTCTATACTTTTAGGATCTAAACCGGAATAATCAATGTCGTCAAATTCTAACCTGCTTACATTTGCCTCCGGAAAAGTTCCATAGAAAGATAGGATTAAATTTTCAGAATCATCTTCACCGCAAACGACAATATTGTCTAATGAATTGATCCCGCCATTTTCCATTTCCAGAAGTATCTTTGAGAAATACACATCGTATGTATGAAGATTGATCGTTCCGATATCTAACGTTGAGCCAATATGTTTTAATTTTCTGCCTTGAA
>JAUZPC010000251.1 GCA_030706105.1 Bacteroidota bacterium
TCGAAGGAATAAACGGGAAATTGGAGCTGCAATCGTCTTCTCAAAAGGGTACTGCTTTTTTAATTACTTTCAATATCAAAAAGGTCAGGTAATGAGGGAGCTTACTCAATTTCAAAAAGCAGCACTAAATACTAAACAGCACATTGCTCTTACTGCTAATGCGGGATCAGGTAAAACAACTATACTTTGTAAAAGGTATCTGGATATCCTTTTGGAATCCAATGTTCATGTTAAGGACATAGCTGCAATTACATTTACTGACAAGGCTGCTTCTGAACTTTATGACGCAGTTACAGGGGAAATAGCAGATAGATTATCTGAATTGAAATTATCTAAATCCGCTGCCAACAAAGAAGAGATAAACCAAATTAATTACACTATTGTACGGCTGGAGAACATTAGGAGAGATCTTGTCTTTTCCAAAATATCAACAATTCATTCTTTTTGTTTGGATATTTTAAAAGAAAACCCGGTTGAGGCAAATATTGATGCAAATTGTATCCCAATAGACGGAAAGACTGCTTCTGATTTGATTAATCAATCCGTTGATGAAGTGATTAAGGAATTGCTTGATTCTAATGATGAAGATGTCAAATCTTTAATTAGACAATTCTCTGATGTGTCTATCCTTTCAAAGAATATATATGATATAATTCAAAAAAGAATAGTTGCTGAAAAATTGGATAACTTCTATTCCAAAAGTATAGAGGAAATTGCTGGAATATATAATGATATAACTATTAATTTATATAAAGAATTTTATTCTGGTATAATGAATAAAATTACTGACCTTATTATTAGAATAAATAATATCGTAGTAACACAAAATTCTAAAAGCCAATTTGCCTGTGAAGTTAAAAATCAATTGGCGGATTTCGATCCAAACGATTATTCTATTAATTCTATAATCAAATTCCAAAATATTCTGGAGCAGGTTTGCACTAAAGATGGTAAAATAAAGACTGTTGGATATTTTACCAAAAAATTGCGTGATACAAGTGCTGACGTTCTTGAGGAGCTTGATTCCTTTAGTGATGATATTGAATCATTGAGAAAAAACTCTAAACCTGATACATCCTTTAATGAAGAACTTGCCGGTTTTGGAAAAAAAATATTCACATTGTTTAAACTTGCACTTAATAGGTACAAAGAGAAGAAAAACGATTCAGGCTTCTTAGATTTTGAAGATATATTAATACTATCAAAAGAGTTGCTTGCCAACACTGAAGTGCAGCAGCAAATATCGCAAAAGTACAAATTTGTAATGGTTGATGAATACCAGGATACAAACTTTATTCAATATGAGATAATACTGCCGATTGTCGATTTTCTAAAAAAAGGAAATCTCTTTGTAGTTGGAGATGAAAAGCAGAGTATTTATGGATTTAGAAATGCTGAATTAGAGGTTTTCGACAGAACCAAAAAAGAAATCGGTAATAATAGCAATAGCGGGCTAATTTTAACAATGCCTGATAATTTCCGTATGGTCCCCGAAATATGCTTTTTTACTAATCAACTTTTTAGAAACCTGTTTGAATCAGAGCCACGGTTATTATTTAATGAAGTGAAGAACTCTGATCTTGTTTATGGCCGACCTGATAATTTTGCTGGAAAGATTGAATTTATAATAAACCCTATTTCTGAAGATAATGGAGAAACCGAAGCTGAATTAGTTGCCAAAAGGATATTAAATCTGGTCGAAAAAGAAAAAGTGTTATTAAGCAAGGCCCCGACAGAGCAGTTATCGGAAATTATTGAATGGAAAAATATTGCTGTCTTAAGCCGGGTAAGAAAATCGTTTGATAAATTAATACCGGTATTAACTAAATATAAAATACCTTATGTAATTATTAAAGGGCAGGGCTTTTACCAGCAACAGGAAATCTTGGATATTTGTAGCTATTTATCTTTTCTTTTAGATGAAAATAATGATGCTGCTTTAATTACAATACTTAGATCTCCATTCTTTCTGCTAAGTGATGTGGATTTATATGAAATTTCATTGGAAAGAGGCGATTGTTTCTATGATAAACTTTGTCAAAAAGCGAAGAATGAGCAGAAATTTACTTTTGTTGTTGATATTCTTAGTGAGAATCTTGGATTAGTCCACTCATCAAATCTGGTTCATCTTATAAGGAAGATTTTAAATGAAAACTACTACCTGGTACTTGCTGCAAAAAAAGAAGATGGTAAGCAAACTATTTCAAATATAGAGAAACTAATTAATATAGCTTCTGATTTTATCTCAGATGGTTTTAAAAACATCTTTGATTTCGTTGATCTCTTAGAAAATTCAATTAATAATGCTGACAAAGAGTCCCTTGGTACTATAGTGGATGATTCTAATGCAGTAAATTTAACAGTCGTGCATCAGGTTAAGGGATTAGAATATCCGGCAGTCTTTCTTTATGATTGTAAGGCTACAGGTCAGTCCGATGTCTCAAAAAGCAAAAAAATTCTAATAGATAAAAATTTTGGAATTATTACAAAAGTTACATTGGACCAAAATTATTTTAAAGGGGAGAGTAACAGCTTACTGGTTGACTTAATCAATAAGGTAACGACATTAAAACAGGAGGCTGAACTCAAAAGATTACTTTATGTTGCAGTTACCCGAGCTCGAAATTATTTATGCATCTCCACTGATTATAAGAATTCCTTCCCTAAAAATTCCTTTATTTATTTAATAAACAAAGGATTAGCGGATAAATTGGATGCTATGCCAATTGAAATTCCCATGTCCGGTTCAATTTTAAGAACTGATGGTAATACACTGGAACTAAATTTTAACATTCCTGTTGTCCAAAGTATTGATATGCCGGGTACTTTTATGCAAAATGATAATTATGAATCTGCATATAAATATCTTACCGGTGTAATTTCCGATAATGAAGAAGAAGAAGTAATTTCGGCTACCAAGATGGCCTTATATAATCAATGTCCTGTAAAATATGAAATTACTTATAATTATGGACTAAAAGATTTAATCGAGGATTATCAAATACGAACTAATAAAGTGAATCGAAAATTAAATAATTCTTCACTTGATGTAAAAGTGAATACACTTGAGGAAGACGATTTCACTATTCCCGGAACTGTGAGAGGAACTATAATTCATTATTTGCTCCAGAATGAAGTAAAATTGGAGAATATTGATGTAGAACTAAAGAAAATCATTACTAAGAATTTCGGAGATAACTTTGAAGGGGATGTAAAAAATGATTTTATTTCAGATTTAGTTTCACTAATTTCAAATTATAAAGATTCAAAAGCTTTTAAATATATTTCTTCTTTCCCTGATTATAAAAATGAATTTGAATTATACGTCAAAGAAAATGACTATTTCTTGTTCGGGATTATTGACAAAATAATCTTTGATAGAGATCGAGACAAAATTATTATAGTTGACTATAAGACTGACGATATAGAATTAAAAGAAATTAAAAAACGGAAAGAAAATTATATAAATCAATTGAAATTTTATTCATATATTGCTAGTAAATTATTTAAAAATTTTGAATCTTTTGAAGTGCTGCTTGTGTTTATTAAACACCCTGATTTTATTCAGCCGGATGGAATAAATCGACAGGAATTAGAGAGTTTTGGCGTTACTTTAAAAGATACTATAAAAAATATTAGGTGTAAAAATTTCATTAAAAATACTAAACATTGCAGCGTTTGTAATTATTATATTAAACATAAAGACTGTATAATGGATATAAAGGATTGAAAAAATGCAAAAAAGGACTATTCAAATTAGGGATCTGAAAGCAATTGAACACGGGCTTGATAATAACTTTGCCGGAGTGCTTTCTTTTTATGGCGGGGAAGAGAGTGTAGCTCATATTCCTTTAACTTTTATTTATCTTGATAAAAATATTTATTTGTTTTTTAATGCTGATGATGAAGTTTACGCAAGCATACCCTATGATAATACTGCAATTTTTACTACTGTAAAATCTGAGAAAGGCAAAAAAGTTAGCAATTCTGATTTTGATGCTGTATATAGATTCTTTTCGGTTACAATTAAAGGAATTATTAAAAAAGTTGACGAAGTAAAAATCATTGAGGATATCAGGAAAAGGTATCTTAAGAAATACAGTACTAAAATTGAAGATACCAATGACCACGAATACCTTAAAAAATTAGTAATGATAGATACTGAAGAAATTCAAGCTATAGAAGAAATCGGCGGATGATGAACAAAGCAATTATTCTTACATTATTTTCTCTCCTGCTTATAGGATGTGCTCCTAAGCAGGCGGTTTTTTTTGATTCTCCCTATGAATTAAAATTTCCGGACAAAAAAGCAGAATTTATTAAAAGCTATTCTAAATATATTAACGATAAGAAGATTTTTATTGATCCCGGCCATGGCGGAAAAGATGAGCGTGGAGCTATAGGGAATCTGAAAATAGTTGAAGAAGCTATTATAAATTTAAAAGTCGCTACTTATCTAAAAGATTTTATTCAAGAAGCCGGCGGCACTGTTTTTATGTCAAGAACTACAGACAGTACCGTTGAACTTAAGCCGCGTTCTGTAGCCGCAAATAATTCCGGAGCTGATATATTTATTAGTGTACACCACAATGCGCCAGCAGACGATAATGATGAATGGATAAATTATACTTCTACTTATTATCATGCCTTGCCATCTGATTATGAATATGAACCATGCCAGAATGATATTGCTAAATATATCCAGCGAGATATATCTTATGCCGTAAGAAATTCAGGTGGGCCTGCTTCTTTCGATGGCACGTATTCTGATTATAATATTTATCCAAAAGCAGGTTTTTCAGTTCTTAGGCTTACAAAGATTCCGGCTGTTCTTGTTGAATGTGCATTTGTTACAAATAATTATCAGGAA
>JAUZPC010000252.1 GCA_030706105.1 Bacteroidota bacterium
GAAGTTTCAATTCTAACTAAGATAATTGGTTCGCCTGATTTTGCCATTTTCTCTGCATCTTCTGCTGAGAAAGCAATTTTACCTGAAGCAGCGCCAGGACCTGCATTTAAACCTTTTGCTAATAATTTGCCTTCTTTAATGGCTTTATCTTTTTCATTAGTATCGAAGATTGGTCTTAATAATTGGTTTAACTGCATTGGATCTATTCTGAGTAAAGCTTCTTCTTTTTCAATAAGACGCTCTTTAACCATATCGACAGCCATTTTAATAGCGGCAAAACCGGTTCTCTTACCAACACGGCACTGTAACATCCATAGTTTACCTTGTTGAATTGTAAACTCTATATCCAACATATCTTTATAATGCTTTTCAAGAATTTTTCTGATGTTATCTAATTCTTTGTAGATTTTTGCATTATCTTCTTTTAATTTAGCGATAGGATGAGGGGTTCTAATACCGGCAACAACATCTTCACCCTGAGCATTGAATAAATATTCGCCATAGAATAAATTAGTACCGGCAGCAGGATCACGTGTAAAAGCAACACCTGTACCTGAGTCTTCGCCCATATTACCAAACACCATTGACTGAATATTAACAGCAGTACCCCATTCGGCAGGAATATCATTTAATTTTCTGTAAACAATAGCTCTTTCATTCATCCATGAGCCAAAAACTGCTCCAACTGCACCCCATAATTGCTCCATAGGATCATCAGGGAAACTTGAGCCGGTTTTCTCTTTGATTGCAGCTTTGAATTCCTGAACTAATTCTTTTAATTGCTCAGCAGTAAGTTCTGTATCTAACTTATAGCCATTGTCTTTCTTTTTCTTGTCAAGAATTACTTCAAATGGATCGTGGTCAGTTTTTTCAACTGGTTTTAAACCTAATACTACATCTCCGTACATCTGTACAAATCTGCGGTATGAGTCATATGCAAAACGCGGGTTGTTGGTCTTAGCAATAATTCCTTCAACTGTTACATCATTAAGTCCTAAGTTTAAAATTGTATCCATCATACCAGGCATAGAAGCGCGTGCTCCTGAGCGTACTGATAGTAATAAAGGATTTTTAGGATCACCAAATTTTGCTCCCATTGCGCTTTCAATTTTCTTTAACGAAGCAAGAACTTGATCTTTTAATTCTTTTGGATATTTCTGTTTGTTAGCATAGTAATAGGTACATACTTCAGTAGTAATAGTAAAGCCGGCAGGAACCGGTAATCCGATGTTAACCATCTCTGCAAGGTTAGCACCTTTACCACCAAGTAAAGCCTTCATTTCAGCTTTACCTTCAGCTTTAGTACCGCCAAAAAAGTAAACATATTTAAGCTGTTTAGCCATTATTTTCCTCCAAATAGGGTTTATTTATTTTTGTAATCAAGGTTTATTAATTTTTTGTTCTAAAAAACTGTTAAAGACGTTTTCTTCGTCTATATGTAGTTGAATTCTGAGAAAATAGATATCAATATCATCCAATTCCTTTGAATATTTGGCAAGTTTTACTGCATCCTTTTCGGTAGTTATAACGGAATAAGAATTTGTTGAATAAAACATTTTCCTTATTTTTTGTATATCTTCATCAGAATAGTCCCGGTGGTCGCCAAAGATAATTTTATTATCCGTATTTATCTCCAGCTTTTCCAAAGCAGTAATAAAAGATTCCGGGTTAGCAATTCCGGATACCACAAGTGATTTTTGACCTTTAAATTCGTCGATGTTGTAATGAATATTTGTCCTTACGTCCACAAAGTCTAAAGCATTATATGATGAGTTAAATATCAATTTGCCTGAAAAATATTTGGATAATTTACTGGGTATTTCTTTCTTATCAGAAAATTTCCTGTTTATAATAATTGCATCGGCTCTTTTAAGGGCGCTAAACGGTTCTCTCAAAAACCCCGCCGGTAAAAGCCAATGGTTAAAGTCCTGTTTGTCAAATAAGAACTGCTGTTCAAAAATTACAATGTCCAGGTCTCTGGCAATCCACCTATGTTGAAAAGCATCGTCCAGAACAATAACATCAACACCTGTCTGTTGAATTAATTTTTGAGCACCTTTGCACCTGTTTTCAGACACTGCTGCAGGTACCTTACACTCTAATGCCGTATGATAAATTTCATCTCCGCATTTTTCCACAGGAGATACAATTTCTTTTCCATTGGATACTAATACATAGCCTCTGGACTTGCGCTTGTATCCTCTGCTTAAAACTCCAACCTTTATCCCTTTATCCCGTAACATACAGGTAAGGTAAATGACCAAAGGTGTTTTCCCGCTGCCTCCTACACTTATGTTTCCTGCCGATATAATGGCAGCTTCCATTTTGCAGATGTGGAAAATTTTTTTATCAAATAACAAATTCCTAAGATAAAGAACAAATGCGTAAATCGGGACGCATGGCACTAATATTATCTTAAGTAATTTTATAAACATTTAATTTTTATTTATTTAAATAACAAAAATACCTATAAAATCGATAATTGGAAACATATTTATTTATACTCAAAATCATTTTTCGGGAGTGGGGCGAAATGCTATAAGGATGCTGCTCGGTTATAGCTGTCAGGGATAGATTTGGTTTATTAAAGGAAGTCTCTATTTAATTCCTTTGATCTTTAAACTGCTGAGCCAATACTTATTTAATTGCGAGGGCTGCATAATAGCAGCCCGGGTTTCAATTCTGATTCTGATATGTCTGAATTCTATTCAGACTTTGATGATTTTTTGGGACTTGAACTACTTCTTTTGTAGTCAGTTTCATAAAAACCGCTGCCCTTAAATATTGGGCCTGATCCCGCCCCTATTAACCTTTTTACCTGACCACTGCACTTTGGGCATTCCTCTAACTTCTCGGCTGTCATCGACTGAAATACATCAAACCGGTAGCCGCATTTTGTACATTTGTACTCGTATGTCGGCATGTTTTATCCTTTCATAGAAAATATAATTGCAAATTTACTGAAAAAATCAAAAAAATTCTATAAATTAACTAATACAATTTTTTTGTTTTTGAAAGTTCAATAAAAGTACAATGAAAATATATAGACTTATACCAATATTAATTATTTTAGTTTCATTTTTTACCGGTTGTTTAGAATATCAGCAGAGCACCAGGATAAACAAGGACGGCTCCGGTAATATGATTATTAAGTTTTGGAAGAAACTGCCTGACAGTACGATGGTGGAAAAAGTTTCTCCAAATGATACCATTATGTTTAACATAGACTCAATTCGGTCTTTTTACAGTTCACCTTATACTAAGATTGAAGATATCTCAGTTAAAAAAGACACTACCGATTCTTTAATCATTGCCACGGTTAAACTTTCTTTTTCTTCAGTAGATTCTTTAAATAAGACACATGCCTTTGAGAACTATAAATTTTCTTATGTTGATGGCGCTCCAAAGCAAAAAGTTTTCTCACAGGAAATTCCGGCTTCTACTGTTTTAGGCTTGGGATTGTATGATAGTACCTCTACCATCACTTTTAAGTATGTTTTTTCAGGTGAAATTATTACTGACAATGCCACTAACAGAAGACAAGACACCCTTATTTGGAAATATAAATTATCCGAACTTTCTTCCTTAAAAACTATTTCCGTTACAATCAGGCCTTTCAAGCTGGACAGAACTCCCATATGGATCTATTGGCTTGCCGGAGGTGTTCTGCTTATAGTATTTGTCTTTTTAATCAAGAAGAAAAAAGGCTGACAGTAATTAAGTTATAAAAAAGCGTCCGAATCCGGACGCTTTTTTATTTTAAAGTCTGAATCTGGGTTTGCCTGATTATCATGATTTTCGCCACAAAATGTTTAGCGTATAATCCATAATTAAATTTCCCAATCGTGTTTCGGAATGTAACCAAGGTAATCCTTTAATCAGGTAAATCATGGTTCAGAAATTTGGATAATCGGCTTTACTGCCTCAGGAGTAAAAATAGTTATAAATTATGTCTTTTGTAACACGAAGCTCCGGCTTCGTTGTTATAATCCGGTAATATACATTCTTGTAGAGCAGCTTTGGGATTATTACAGTATATTTTTAGAGCAGTGAATTAACATTTTATAAACTGCGAAGCTGGAGCTTCGCGTTACAATTCAACATACAAGCCTTGGGATTATATATTTATTCTGCTTTCGGGTTCTTAATGGTCTGTTTATAAATCTGCAAATATTCTTTAGCAGATCTCTCCCAGGAAAAATCTTTCGCCATTCCATTCTGCTGAATCTTCTGATATACCGGCTTGTTCCAGAAAACATGCAAAGCTCTTTGCACACTATGATACAGGGCTGCTGAAGAGTAATCATTAAATGTAATGCCCGTGCCGCTATCCAACCCCTGGCTCTTATATTCATCCCAATCGTGCACGGTATCTGCAAGCCCTCCGGTTTTACGCACAACAGGTACGGTGCCGTATTTAAGGCTGTATATCTGGTTAAGTCCGCATGGCTCGTATTTAGAAGGCATCAGGAATAAATCCGAACCTGCCTCAATAAGATGTGATAGTTCATTGTTAAAACCTATATATGCGCCAACTTTATAGGGATATTTTTGAGAAAGGAAAACAAAGAAATCTTCATAATTGTCTTCTCCGTTACCAAGTATTATCCATTGCGCATTAAACTGCATTAACGATTCCGCTGTCTGGGCTAATATATCAAAACCTTTTTGGTTTACCAGACGCGATATTATCCCTATTAATGGGACATCCGGATTATAAGGCAGATTGAAATGTTCTAATAAAAATTGCTTATTTTTAATCTTCCCTGCCATATCTATATGGGAGTACCTGAAAGGAAGATATCTGTCAACTGCGGGATTCCAGACTGAATAATCCACTCCATTTAAGATACCATATAAA
>JAUZPC010000253.1 GCA_030706105.1 Bacteroidota bacterium
ATAAACTTATCAAAGTATTTAAAGTAAAAGTAAATAAAGATATTCGATTGAATCCCGGTGAAATATCAACAATGAATGGAACAATTTCTATTGGATGTATTGATTTTTCATTGGATATTTTAGAGCTCCAGTTGGAAGGAAAAAGAAGAATGGACAGTGAAACATTCTTAAGAGGGAACAGACTTTAGAATTTCTTTAATTCAATTTTTAAAACCTTACTTCGACAGAAATATGTATGCTATTCAATAGATAGTGATGCTTTAGCAATCAAATTGCTAGGCCTGTCTCATATACTTTTAAGATAGCCTCGAATCGATTATAGGAAAAGGATGCCCAGATGGAACCCTGAAAGCATGTGGCTACGCCAGGTGGAATTATAGTAGAAGAATGAGCCGATAAAGAAAACAAAACCCGGAACGCTTGTGGCTACGCCGGGTGAAACTACTGAATTTATAATATAATCACAAAAAGAAATCATAATGTCACCCTTTCAGTGGCTGTTGCACGAAGGGGTGAAAGTGGATAAGTACACTAAAAGGAGAAATTGCATTATGGGCGATCAGCCTAAAGGAAATTGAGCCCGGTACGGGCGGTATGTTAGTAGCTATTTGAAGCTAAAAGAAGATTAAAGAGCTCCGTGGGAGCGATATGTTGTCCTATTATTTTATTCTTATAACCATGAAAATGTCCTGATCCGTCCTTTCCTTATATACCGCTCCTATGGAGCTCATTTATAATATATTAGCATCATTTCTACTAACGTGTCGCTCCCATGGAGCTTTTTTACACGCTTATTTTTTGTTACTGGCATAAAACATCCAATTACATGATTTCCTCTTATTATCAATATGTGTCCATATTCCGGTACATCGTTAAATGCGAAAAATTAGAAGTAAAAGCATAAACAAAATTTCCATGTCTATTTCAATTCTTAGTTGTAAAATGGACTTCAATGCAACAGCCACCTTCAGGGTTTCATAATTCCAAAAATGAAACGAGGAATCTAATATCTTTTGCCATGATGCATAACTCTGCTTTTGTTTAATGTAACGCGAAGCTCCAGCTTCGCAGTTAATTTCTAAGGTTTGCAAGCAATTAGATTTCTCTTAGGCTATCTGTTATACTTTTAAGCCAATCTCAAAAAAAAAGCCTTGTCTCCGTTTTCTCAGAATATTCATTACATATTTTTTATACTGTAGCAATTTATCAAATTATTGAGTTCTTAAGGATCGACTACATATAACTTTGTGAGTTAGGGTTTAAACAAAAAAAGGCTGTCCGATTTGGACAGCCTTTTTAGTTATATTAAGTTATAAGCATTACTTAATTAGCATCATTTTCTTTGCCATGTTAACATTGTTACCACTTAATCTGTAGATATACATTCCGGAAGCTAAATTCTTAGCTGAGAAATTAACTGAATAATTTCCGGGAGCATATTCTTTTGAAATTAAGGTAGCTACTTCTTGTCCGATTGAGTTATATACTTTTAATGTATAAAGTCCTGCTTTCGGAACACTAAAGTTGATTGTAGTAGCAGGGTTAAATGGATTTGGATAGTTCTGGCCCAAATCAAATTTAACAGGTAATGTACTTGATTCATTTTTAGTTGAAGTTAAAGCATTGTTAACTTGATAAACTGAACCTTGTGATGTTCCTGCAAATAGGGTGCTTGATTCCTGGTTTATAATTATTGAACTTATCTTCTGATTCGGGGAACCAACAGTTAACCAAGAGTTACCATTATTAGCAGTTGCATAAACACCACCTGACCATGAACTTACATATACATTGTTTGCTGCGTCAACAGTTACAGCGTAAGCATACTGTGCAGCAACATCCATTGCAGTCCAGGAAGATCCATTATCATTTGATCTGTAAACGCCATTACCATATGTTCCGGCATATACAGTATTATTTGAGGTTACGCCCAGAGACCATACATACTTAGCTCCAAGGCTTAATTCACTCCAGCTATTTCCGCCGTCAGTTGATTTGTAAACGCCATTACCAAAAGTACCGGCAAATAATTCACCAACTGAATTGATTGCCAAAGCGTGTACTGATTTGTTCAGTAATCCGTTATTCATATCTGACCAGGAAATACCCATGTTCTCTGATTTGTAAACACCACCGCCCCAAACAGCAGCATAAATATTGCCGTTTTGATCGATTACTAATGATCTTACATCTTTTGAAGCTAATGAAGTTACGTTCCAGGTATTGCCATTATCAACTGATCTATAAACACCTTTTTCAGTTGCAGCAAACATAGTATTGTTTTTAACTGCAATATTCCAAATGTATTGAGTGTTCATTCCGCTGTTAATGTTAGCCCAATTTTGTCCGTTGTCAGCAGATCTGTAGATGTTTCCACCTAATGTACCGGCTAACATATTATGGTTTGCATCATTACCCATTGAAAGTACCATTTCGTTTGAGTTAAAGTTGCCAACCAACTGCCAGCTGCCGGTTCCCGGTGTTCCGGTTCCGATATGGGCGCCTAATACTTTAACAGAAGCAAATGAGTAATCGTCTTCTGTTGGATTTCCATTGCCAGGAGTTGAGTTAGGATCGTGTAAGTCTGATTTCCAAACTTCTGCAATATTAACAATAGTAGTATCTTTTGGAATATGCCCAACAAATCTGGTGTTGTTGAACTGTCCTTGTCCTGTTACATTTTTAGCAATCATCTGACCATTTTGTACACCTGTTACAAAATATACATCAGCAAATGGAGCTAAAATTGAACCTCTAACATCAATACCCTGTATTTTTAACTTAGTTGTCTGGTTAAAATTATAAAGTACGTTAGCTTTATCGGTACCGGTAATTTCTAAACCGCCCGACCATTTTAAGTCATTTCCTGTAAAGTTAACTAAAACAGCAGAACCGTTTGGTACGTTAACTGTAAAGTTGTTTGCTGCAGATAAATTAGCACCATCAACTCTAAATACATTTAGGAATGGATCTGTACCGGTTAATGCAACTTCACCCCATTGGAATGTTGTTGTACCATTAACTGGGTAAGCAGCAAGCTGTAAGGATAAATTCTGTAAGTATGCTCTGGCAGCATCAAAATCAATTACAGAATCTTTTCTAACTGTACCATCAGTAACGCTAACTGAATATTTAGGTAAATTTGAAGAGTTGCCATAAACAACATTACCATTATAAACAGCACCGATACCATAATTTAAATTCTGTCCAACTACCAATACATCTTGAGTTCCATAAGAGTTAGGCAGTTTATCACCAACACTGTAACCGTTTAATGAAGCGCTTCTTCCTACAGCTACTTTTCCTTCAGTATCGGATGATGGCTGATTCAAATCATATAAAACAAATAAATTGTAATCACTTGCAACACCTAAATTGAAAGCAGCAGTATCAACTGAAGCAGCTATTACTTTTGCTTTAATGGTAAGGACAGCATCAGCTCCGTTGCCGATTGTGCCGACAGTCCAAATACCTGTATTATTGTTATAGCTTCCTATAGTTGCAATTCCTGATACAAACTGTAGACCTGCTGGTAAAATATCTTTTACTTCTACTCCGGTAGCAGTTTTAGGACCGTTGTTAGTTACTTTTATTGAATAAGTAATTTCATCGCCTTTGTTTACTGTTTGTTTGTCTACTGTTTTAAGAAGTCTTAAATCAGATTCGTTAGCAACAGGAGGAGGACAAACCGAAGTTGTCCAATATACGTCTTTGCCAATACCGGCATGAACAGGGTTACCTGAAGCATCAAGTACATTTACACCATAATGAATTTCAACTATTGAATCATTAGGGGTAACTCCCGGCCACCATGCTTTAATTTGGAAAGTAGTATCTTTTGTTATATCTACTGTAACATAATTATAAGTTGTATCACCTGAAACAGGATGAACTATTCTCCAAGATGTCTGGAGTTTAGCTTTGCTTGGATTAGGAGTTAGTTTTACCCATCCGTTAATAGTAATCCATTGAGGTGTATATACGCAAATAGCAGAATCTGCGCCCAAAGATCCGGTCCAGTTTGACATATTTGGAGTGTCATTTTGGCCGCATGTTAGATAACCGTTATTGGTATTACCATTATCAAAATTTTCATTTATTGAAGTAGCTGCGTCATTTAATTGGCTGAATGTAAATCCGGTGGTCTCACCGCCTAAAGCTTTATTGCAAAGGTCAAGGATTTCAGCAACTGTCTTACCCTGAAATGTTCCGCTAACCACTTTTAGATCTTTTAGCTTTAACGGATTGTTTCCTAATTTGCCGGCATTATCATAATAAACATTCATAGCTAATGCAGCAACCTGGCCGCCAAATACTCCGGCACTTGTGCTTGTTGGGTTCACATAATTAGTTGTGAAAGCTGAAGCCGTACCACCCTGAGGTAAAAAGTTTTTAATGCTTACTGCTGTAGAAAATTTAGCAGTTTTTAAAGTTCCAATTGTCATTCCCTGTGGGAACACTGTGGTAAAATGGGCATCTCTGATTCCACCAGGAGTAGAGTTTGAAGGACTGCCCCAGCCGCCTTGTGTGTAGGTTTTAAAACCTAAAAGATCGCAATTTGTTGAAGAGTTATACCAATTCATGCATGAAGTGACAGTTCTTGTTGCCTGTGTAGGAGTGGCAAGAACTAATTTCTGGTAAGTATTTGGTTCAATGCAATGTACATATCTTGTCCCTTGAGGGATAATAACATTTGCAATGGCAGTAACTACAGCGTTTAATACGCTTCCCTGGGTTAATGTTACTACAGGGGAGATGCCTGTTGTTCCAGTGGTTACTGTTGTAGTACTTAATGTACCTGAAGTAGTGCTTAAAGTAATAGAAATGTTAGGTACAGGATTACCGTTAAGATCAA
>JAUZPC010000254.1 GCA_030706105.1 Bacteroidota bacterium
GGTAGGCAACAACATAGGTTCCCGTAAGTTTGCCGTTGCAAAAATATACGGATACGAAACCGCCAAGCTTGGGACATATTATACGGTATTTATCGGTTTGGTTTTTATGATTTTTCCATACTTTACGCTAAGCATTATTACGGAAGATAAATCAATAATGGGAATGGCTGCTCCGGCTTTGCGTATTGCGGGTTTCGCTCAAATTTTTTATGCTACAGGTGTTGTATTAGCAAACGGACTTCAGGCAGCAAACAGAACATTTTTTGTTATGATGTCAGAAGTGGTTTCAAATTTATTTATTTTTGTCCCGCTTTCCTTTTTATTCGGCAAGATTCTTGGATTCGGATTATTGGGGGCATGGTCAGCTCTGCCGATATACATTATTTTGTACTCTTCAATTCTTCTTTGGAAATTCAGAAGAGATAATTGGGAACACATTAGAACTTAAACGGACTAAGTTACTCAACGCTCACCAGTTCAGCCTTCTCCTTTGGTAAAAAGAAATATGCAATAAAAGAAACCGAAAAGAACATAAGAGCCGTAACTACAAACGGGAATTGAAAGCCGAAGAGTCCGCCCGCAAGACCTCCTATAATCGGGCCTATCATATTTCCGATTGTCTGAAAACTTGTAGAGACTCCCAGTATTCCCCCTCTGTTTGCAAGTGTTGTTTGTTTTGTTATAACTGTAAAAAGCAGCGGAAGAATAGAACCGAAACCAAGCCCGATTACTACCATTGTAGGGAAAAGTAAATATTCATTCTTTATAAACGTTTGGCCTAAATACATTAAGCCGGTCATTCCGGCGGCAATTACAAGATTACTTCTTATTTTGTTTGCCTTCACTTTACCACCCCACATTACCGAGGAAAAACTTGCAAAAATTCCCATTATGCTGAATAAAACACCTGTTAAGGTAGAAAGACTCTCCTGCGATTCTTTTATACTTTCGACAAACAGTACAAAAATAGGCCTGATGAAGTTAAAACCGAGTGTTGCAGCGGTAATCATAATTGAACTGTATAAAAGAGTTTTATCAGTGTAAATTGCTTTCCAGTTCTGTAATGTTGAAGATTCGCTTTTGCCGTTTCCTTTATTCTCTTCCTTAACAAAGAAGAGAACAAGAAGACCTGAAAGAAATAGCAGTCCGGAAACGAAAAAGAATAATTTCCTGAATCCGATTAAATCAAAAAGGACACCCCCAATAAAAGGTCCGAAAACATTCCCGGCGGCAGAAGCGGATTGCAGCAGTCCGAGAGCATATCCGGTTTTTTCTTCCGGAGTATTTGAAGCCGCCAAAGACATGGCAGCAGGGATAAAACCGCTTAATGCTCCCTGAAAAAGCCGCACTAAAAAAAGCTGGGTAACATTTTGAGTAAATGCAGCTAAAAATTGGGCACAGGCCAAGCCGATAATTGCCCGGATGATCATTATTTTCCTGCCATGCTTATCGCCAAGGTTCCCCCAAATAGGTGCAAGGAAAAATGATAAGAAGAATGGCCCCGCAAAAATAAGTCCGCTCCATAAGGAGACCTGTTTAATATCCGTAACACCTAATTGTCTTACAAGGAGGGGTAAAAATGGTATTACTGCACTCATCCCGACCATCACCATAAACTGGCAGAACCAGAGCATGTGTAAATTTTTTTTCCAACTGAACATAGTAACAAAAATAATATAATAAAGACTTTAAATTTACTTAAAATAGCAGGATGCTTCAATGTAATTTAGAAGTTGAATAATGGAAATTAGTTTTACAGTTACTTTTATGTAAAAACTAGGTATTTTTATCCTTAACTAATAATATTTATAACCAACTATACTAAAACAACTTAGTGTTTATCTATAGACGAATGTCACCAGCGGCTAAAAATAGAAAGATAAATACCATTTATTTACAGATTTTGCTTGACTTTTTTAGCTTATAAAAATATATTAGACATATGAAAATAAAGATTTACTATATTTTTGCCCTAATTTTGTTTTCGGCTGTTTCATTTGCCGGTGCATATCTGGATTTTTTCCATGCAAGAAGTGAAAATGACAATGTCCGCATTGAATGGAAAACAGGTGAGGAAAATAATGTAAAACTGTTTGTTATTGAAAGAAGGACTCCTCAGGGAGGGTTTGTTGAAGTAACCTCCATTTCTCCAAAAGGCAATTATAGCTATTATTCATACCTTGATGAAACAGCATATAAAGCACAAGACGTACTATTTATTTACAAATTAAAAATTGTAGATACAAACAATCAGAATACTTACTCTTCAGAAATTTCCGTATCACACAATATTTCGGGCGTAAAAAGAACTTGGGGCAGCATAAAAGCAATGTTCCGTTAAGCCTTTTTTTCCATTGTATCATTTCATTTCTTTCTTCATATTTACACTTTCCAATTATCAAATTACTAATGTTCAATAATATTTTTAAAATAATAGTATTAATTGTATATTCTGCTGCTATTTTTGGCTGCGCATCATCAGCAAGGTTTAGTTCAACTAAAAACACTAAGCTGAAAAGGCCTGTTGAAAAGAGAATAGAGAAAAGACAAACTTATATACCCTCTTCAAGCGTAGCTTTAAAGTACAAGACTATACGTGTTTTATTGGAAGAACATCAAAGTGAGTTAAATATTGCCGTACAAAACGAAGTGATTCTGCAAGATAACGAAACTACCATTGGAATACTTAAACCGGGGAGCAAACTTCTTTTTTCCTATAACAAGGACTATATTAAAGTTGAGTCTGATGATATTGATTTTAAGGCTCCATTTTTTAATCTTATACCCGCCAACAATGATTCTCTTATAAAATATAATAATAAAACATTCAGGGGCTCCCTGAATATCGCAAGTGATACAGATCTTAAACTTATAAACATTGTATCTGTTGAAGACTATATAAAAGGTGTTATTCCGGGTGAAATGCCGACCGGAAAAGGTGATGAAATAATGGAGGCTGTTAAAGCTTTTTCCATATGTGCCAGAACCTTTGCTTATATGAGGTTAGCTGAAGGGAAACCTCTTTTTGATGTATTCAATGATGTAAAAAGCCAGGTTTACACAGGTTATAAAAACGAAAAGAAGAATGCAAATATTGCCGTAAATGAAACATCAAATATGGTGCTTACATACAACAACTCAATAGCTTATGTATTTTACAGCTCCACTTGCGGCGGCCATACCGAAGATGTAGAAAATGTTTTTGGCTTAAAAGATATCCCCTATCTTAAGTCGGTCGAGGATGGAACGGATCCTTATTGTAAAATTTCGCCTGCATTTAACTGGAAAGAAATTATCTCAAAAAAGACGTTAGTTTCAAAGTTAAAAACAGCCGGACTTTTACCTAAACAAAATGATTATAAAATTGATGATATTAAAATTAATGAGAAACTGCCCTCAGGCAGAAATAAAGAAATTATTATTGAAGTAACCGGGGACGAGGATAAAGAAATTCTTATAAAGGGAGGAAAAATCAGAACTGTTTTTTCACCCAAACAAGGAGACCTCCTTAAAAGCTCAAATTTTGATATAGAAATGTCAGGTGATGAAATAACTTTTACCGGTACAGGGTATGGGCATGGTGTGGGATTATGCCAATATGGTGCTATTGGAATGGCAAAAGAAGGAAAAGACTATAAAGAAATACTTGAGCACTATTTTCCAGGAACAACTATAACACAGGGATTATGATAAATACTAAACTGCCCATTTTTTTGGCTTCTCAGTCTCCCCGGCGAAAAAAACTTTTAGAACAAATTAACTTAAAATTCAAAGTAGTAGTAGTTAATACAGCAGAAAGAATTAAGAAAGGAGAAATGCCTGTAGATACCTGCAAACGCATTGCTCTTGAAAAAATTGAAGCTGCAAAAAATATTATTCCCAACGGACTAATTATAACTGCCGATACAATTGTAGTAATTGACAACAAGATATTAGGAAAGCCAAAGAATAAGAAAGATGCTTTCAGAATTCTTAAAATGTTAAGCGGCAGAACTCACCAGGTCTATACCGGCTTTTCTTTATTCAATTCAGAAACCGGTAAAACAATAACCGGCTTTGAAAGAACTATAGTCAAGTTTAGAGATTTGGAAGAAGACGAAATTTTAAACTATATAGAAAGCGGCAGCCCGATGGATAAAGCAGGCGCTTATGGCATTCAAGATGATTATGGCGCCGTGTTTGTTGAAAAAATAACCGGATGCTATTATAATGTAGTTGGACTCCCCCTTGCAAAAATATACAAAAACTTACTGAGGATAATTTAACGTGCTGAAGAAAATTAAACAGAAAATATTTATTTCATTGGCGGTTGCCGGACTGCTTTACTTAGGCTTTACAATTTATGCAGATTATCATAAAGTTGCCATGGCTTTTAAACAATTTAACTGGCTGCTTTTCCCTTTACTGCTGGCATTATCTTTTAGCAATTATGTGGTTAGATTTATTAAGTGGGACTACTATCTTAGGCTGCTTAAGATAAAGGTATCCCGGGTTGATTCATTCTCCATATTTATGTCTGGTTTGATAATGAGCATTACCCCCGGTAAAATGGGAGAGCTTTTAAAATCTTATCTGGTAAAACAAATAACCGGAGAGCCTATTAGTAAAACGGCACCGATAATTTTTGTGGAAAGAATAACAGATTTTGTATCCCTCGTTTTTATTGCTCTTATTGGAGCTTATATTTTTAATTACGGGCGGACAATCAGTCTTGCGGTTGCAATCTTCTTTTTGCTGGTAGTTATCATTATAAGCATCAAGCCCATAGCCCTGCCGATCATCAACTCACTTGAGAGAGTAAAGTTTCTTAGAAAATATGTAGCGGCTTTCCACAATGCATATGAAAGCTCATA
>JAUZPC010000255.1 GCA_030706105.1 Bacteroidota bacterium
AACGTAAGTGATGATTCACATATAACCACTATCGCTTCAATGGCATTATCAACCAGCAGCTTGTACTTCTCTTCGCTTTCTTTAAGAAGTTCTTGTGTATGTTTGGTTTCAGTTAAATCACGTAATATGCTCAGAATGTGCGGAGTACCCTGAAACATTACATATTTAGCAGATAATAAAGCAGTAAACAGGCTCTTGTCTTTTCTGCGAAATATGATTTCAAAATTATTAAAAATTCCGGTTGTATTTAGTTCTTTGGTAAAAATATTCCGTTGAGTGGGATCCTGCCATAGATTTATGTCCAAAGTGGTTTTATCTGAAATATCACCAACAGTATAACCTGTTAGTTCGGTGAAGGCATTGTTAATATATACAAAGTATCCATCCTCCAGACGGGTTAGTAAAATGGCGTCTGAACTGGTGCTGAAAGTCTTTTCAAAAAGTTCTTCCTCCTCTTTCAGCTTATTTATACTGTTTTCATATAAAACCTTTAAGCCGGCATTTACTTTCTCTGACTCCTGCAGTCTATATATAAGCTCTTCTCTGGATTCTTCTTGGTAATTCATTTATGTCTGATATATTATCTATGTTGTTTTAATATTCACTATTTTTGTAAAAACACCAAAAAATGTAATAATTACATGGCAGAAAAACAATTAGATATAGTACTTGATAGGTTGTGGGTATAATAACTTTAAGAAATGTCACATATAAGAGTCTGTAATCGGAGCCTCTTATTATTTATCTTCCAGCATTTTTTTATATGCCTGCAATTTTAGTAGTTGTTCTTTGCTTACCTGGGGATATGTAAGTTTTAATTCTTTCAACTTATTGACTATTATTTCAGAAACAGCCAGGCGGGCATACCATTTCTTATCAGCGGGTATTACATACCAGGGGGATGTTTTTGTTGATGTAACTGCTAATGTTTCTTGAAATGCTTTTTGGTAATCATCCCAATGCTCCCGTTCTTTTATGTCTCCCTCGGAAAATTTCCAGTTTTTGCTTTTATCATCTATACGTTTAATAAAACGCCTTGCCTGCTCTTCTTTGGATATGTTAAGAAAGAACTTTAGAATAATTGTCCCGTTTTCATGCAGGTATTTTTCAAAATCATTTATTTGCCTAAACCGTTTTTGCCAAATATCATCATTATGGATAACGTCAGGGTATAGTATGTTGTTTAATAAATTATGAACTCTTACAACCAATACGTCTTCATAATATGAACGGTTAAAGATGCCGATCATGCCTCTTTCAGGAAGTTTTTCGTGGGCTCTCCATAAATAATCATGGCTTATTTCTTCAGTGGAAGGCTGCTTAAAACTATGTACTTCGGTTCCCTGCGGGTTAAGTCCGCTCATTACGTGCTTAATTGTTCCATCTTTGCCGGCGGCATCCAGAGCCTGAAAAATCAAGAGCAGAGAGTATTTTTGTGAAGCATAAAAAACATCCTGAAGATTTATCATTTCTTCAATGTTTCCGGCTGTCCTTTTTTCACCCTCCTCTTTTGATAATTTATCATCAGGGGTTGTCGGACAATCTTTTATCCTAAATTTTTCCTTGCTATCTACCAGAAAATTTGTGGCCTTCATAAAATTTATTTTTTATTTATTTGATTAATACAAAGAGCTAATTAAATAATTTTTCTTCCTGTCTTCATTATCTCTTCAACGAATGGATTTTCTGAAGTAAAATCTTCTGTCCTGAACGGATGAATTTCTAAATCATGTGAAGCCTTGATTATGTATTTAGCTAATTTTTCCCTGTCAAGAAAACGACTTCCTACAAAATTGTCAGATATAACTGCAATGTCGATGTCGCTATCAGCATTTTGTTCTCCCTTTGCATACGAACCAAATAAATATAAATATTTTACGGGAAATTCGGTTGAAATTAGAGAAACAAATTGCTGGATAATTAAATCTATATCATTTCCATTATACATTTATGAAGCTCGGTAATATTTATTATGTTTTCTTCTGTGAATTCTTTTGTGCATTTATTATAAAAGTCCAGTTTATAATCCGGATATCTTGATTCAAGCTGAAAGCTGGTAATTCGAACCAGTAATATTTTTTTCCCTTCATCTGGTTTGTAGCTAGTTTCTTCTGCAAGTTTTAGTAAATTATGACTTTTGGGGGGAAAATTTCTTTCATTATCCTTAATCCATAAAGCTTTTAGTATCTTTTCTAATGCTAAATGACCTATAAATAAGGACCAGTCGTATTTCCCGGCTTGAAAAATAGTCTGCATTGATGATAAATCACACTCTGAGGTTTTAACCCAGTAGTCTATATAGTCTTGTTTATCCATTTAATAGGTCAAATTTATTTTCTGTAACAATATAATGTAAATAATTATAATAAAAAATAACACTACTTGATAATAAACCGCTTAAAGATTACTTAAAAAATATGCTCTGTTCATTGAAAATAAAAATTATTTTTCTACAGTAAACTCAGTAGTAGAGTTTGCCTCTGTTTGGTTTAAGTTATCTTTAACATTTATCACAGCTTTGTACTTACCCAATTTTGAGTCTTTGTTCAAATTAAATTGAACATCAATCTTTATATCGCTGGTCTTTTCAGCAAAAACTGTATCAATTTTCTGAGATGTTAATGCCTTCTGCGTTTTTCCGTCCGGATTTATAATATCTACTGAATAAAAAATAGAAGCAGAATATTTGCCGTCTTTTTCATTAAGTTTAATTGATTTTGCCTGTGCAGTTATATTTATTTCAAAATTATCTCCGGTATCAAAAGCAACTGCCTGGCCGGCTTCAATTTTAATCTTAGATTTATCTTTGGAGCATGAAACGAACATAAGTGAAAATATGACTACTAACAAAATAGAAAAATTTTTCATCACGATAACCTGTAAATTAGTATAAAATTATTTAAAGAAAGTGATTAATAAAGGTAAATCCGCCTCAATTCCTGGTACTCCTCTTATTTTAAAGGAGTGCAGGCAAGGGCTTTGTCTTGTAAAAAAATATAATCTCAACTTCCTCGTACAAAAAAACAAAAGTCTCTTTAAAAATCAAAATCCCCTCCTTTTTGGGGGAGGGGAGTGTGAGGGAACTTACTCCCGTTAAATTTAACTGTTTTTCTTTCTGAAATCTTCCATAAAGGAAACTAAATCTTCAACACCCTTAAGCGGAAAAGCATTATAAATAGAAGCTCTTAGACCGCCTACTGATCTATGACCTTTAAGTCCGTCAAATCCTGCTGCGGTTGCATCGGCAATAAGTTTTTTCTCTAATTCTTCGCTGGGCAGTCTGAAAGTAATATTCATTATGGAACGGCTGTCCGGCACGGCATGACCTTTAAAGAAACCATTGCTGTTATCAAAGCAGCTATAAAGCAGATCAGCTTTTTTCTGATTGATTTTTTTCATTTCACTAAGGCCGCCAATGCTCAACAAATATTTAGCTACTAAACCTATAATATAGATACCGAAAACAGAAGGAGTATTATATAATGAATCGTTATCCGTATGGGTTTTATAGTTTAACATTGTGTGCAGTGTATCCTGGCTGCGTTCAATCATATCTTTTCTGATTATAACAAAAGTAACGCCTGATGGGCCCATATTCTTTTGCGCACCTGCATAAATCAATGCATATTTGTTTACGTCAATTGGAGCAGAAAGTATATCGGAGGACATATCGCATACTAAAGGAACATTACCAACTTCGGGAACATAGTGCCACTCTGTACCATAAATGGTATTGTTGGAAGTGTAGTGGACATAAGCTGCCTCGGAGTCAAGTTTAAATTCTTCCTGTTTTGGAATACGGTTAAAGTTTTCACTTTCGGTAGATGCTGCAATATTAACCGTACCTACACGTTTAGCTTCTTTAACTGCTTTTTTAGACCATGTACCTGTAACCAAATAATCGGCTTTGTTAACAGGAGGCATTAAATTTAAAGGAACCATTGAAAACTGTAAAGAAGCTCCGCCCTGCAAGAACAGCAGGTCATAGTTATCTCCTAAATTCAATAGCTTTTTTAAATCTTCTTTTGCCTGGGCATGAATTTTGTCAAATGTCTTAGAACGGTGGCTTATTTCCAGTATGGACATACCAACACCAGGAAGCATAAACAAGTCTTTTTGAGCTTCCAATAAAACTTCTTCAGGAAGCACTGCCGGACCGGCACTAAAGTTATATATTCTTTTATCCATAATTACTCCTTAATTTTCGGATATATTTTAAAAACTAAATTGTGTGTACTAACAATCCATCTCTTAATTTCGGTTCGAACCAAGTTGACTTAGGAGGCATTGTTTCGCCTGCATCTGATATATTCATTAAGTCATCTACACTTACCGGATATAAGGAAAATGCTACGGCTGCCTTACCTGAATCAACTAAACTTTCTAATTCTTTTGTTCCTCTAATACCGCCAATAAAATCAATTCTCTTGTTTGTGCGTGGATCATCAATTCCTAAAATCGGGTTTAGAAGAAAATCCTGCAAAATACTAACATCCAAAGTCTCGGCAACAGTTTTAGCCAGGCTGGTTGAAGCTAAAACGGAATTATTCGGTTTAAGCGAGTACCATTGTTTATCCAGATACATTCCAAAAGCTTTTCTTGCTGATGGCTCTTTCTGTGAAGTTTTTGCAACTTCAAATTTTCCGCTTATTTCATTTAAGAATTGTTCTTTTGTCCTGCCGTTTAAATCAAGTACAACTCTATTATAAGGCAGTATTTTTAATTGGTCGGCAGGAAAGAGAACAGCAATAAAATAGTTGTATTCTTCATCTCCGGTATGGTTAGGGTTGTTTTCTTTCTCAACTTTTTGAGCTCTGCCTGCGCTGGCTGCTCT
>JAUZPC010000256.1 GCA_030706105.1 Bacteroidota bacterium
AGATTCTTTTACATCAGGTAAAGGATGTGAAATTATAATAAAAAGTTATAAAAAATCAGGTGAACTTTTTTGGAATGAGCTGAAACTGTCATTAATCAAAGATAAAGACGATATTATTACTCATTTTGTAGGAAATCTTAGTGATGTTACAGCCAGAATAAATTCTGAAGAAGAAATTAAAAAGGCTCTTGAACAGGAAAAAGAGTTAAATGAATTAAAATCACGTTTCGTTTCAATTATATCACATGAATTTCGCACGCCTCTAACAACTATATTTTCATCTGCCGAACTACTTGACCGTTATGGTTTCAAATGGACAGAAGAAAAAAGAAAAGAACATTTAGAGAGAATAATCAAATCCACCGATGTGCTGAATAATATGATTAGCTTTATCCTGACAATGAACAAAGCAGAATCAGGTAAACTGTTACCTGCCCCGGTAGATATGAATTTAATAAAGTTCTGCACAAATATTATTGAAGAATTTCAATTGATTGCTGGTGAGAATTATAAAATAGTTTTCAATAAAAATAATTTTGACAGCGAAATATTTTGCATGGACGAAATATTTTTAAGACAAATTATTTCTAATCTTCTTTCAAATGCTATAAAATATTCTCCAACCGGTGGAGAAATTATATTTGATCTTTCGCTTAATGATACTTATATTAGCATAGGTATAAAAGATAATGGTATAGGAATTCCCGAAGCCGACAGGCCCAAAATATTTGAGATGTTTAATAGAGCTGAAAATGTGGGCAGCATAAATGGTACAGGAATCGGCTTATCGATTGTTAAAAAAACAATTGAAACTTTGGGAGGTTCTATTTCATTTGACAGTATATTAAACGAAGGAACGTCATTTAATGTTAAACTCCCATTAATAAATAAAGGCAGTAAATCTTGAAAAAAATATTAATTATTGAAGACGATAAAAATATACGCGACAACCTTTTTGAAATCCTCACTAACGAAGGCTTTGAAGTAATACAAACTGATAACGGCAAGAAAGGTGTTGAATTAGCAAAAAGCGAGCTTCCAACTTTAATTTTGTGCGATATGCAATTACCTGAATTAAATGGATTAACTATTCTTAAGCTTTTAAAAACCTCTTCTGCTACTTTAAAAATTCCATTTATTTTCATTTCCGGATTTTCAGATAGGAATCTTGTAATTGAGGGAATTACAGGAGGAGCAGTAGATTATATAGTTAAACCATTTCAGATGGACAGATTAATTAATACAATTAATAAGGCTATTGACAACGCCGTAGACCGGCAATAACTATTGAACTTTTTTTTATTAGAATTGATGCGATAATATTTTACTTGAAAAAAGTGATCTGTTATCGCAAATTTAATTTATTTAACATTTTAGTCAGAGTCTGTTCATAATCATAACCGGAATATGACTCAACTTCATCAACAATATCTTTGACTTTAAAAAAATCATTCTTGCTTTTATATCCCCTGGCTGCATTATACAGAGCAAATGGCTTAATCCACTCTTCTTTACCTGAGTTTAAATCTTTTACCTGCAAAGCTAAATTTATTGATTCATCTGTGCTTTTTTTATTCCATTTTATTTCACTTAAGTAAAAATAAATTTCTGCTTTCTGCGCTGGAGAGATTTCCATTTTTAATAGTGAATTAAAAATATTTTCTGCACCGTTTAGATCTCCGCATTCTAAAAGATTCTCCGCATAAATTTTCTTTTTTTCTTCTGCAGAGATAGGATTATTTAAAAAGCTGCTTCCTTTTCTGAATGCATAGGCATCATCTTCCAAATCCCTATTACCATTCTTGGTCAATTTAAAATACCTGACTGCCTCTGTACGGTTATTGAGCATTTCATAACTAATTCCACATCTGTAGGCAGCAATTCCGGAATAATCGGCATCAACAAGATCACTTAAAAATGCAGAGTAATAAACCGTAGCGGAATCGAACATATTTAATTTAAAATATACATCACCCAATAAAAATTTTGTATATGAAACAGTCTTTTTAAAATTATCCAAAGGAGTATTATAAATTGAAAGAAGTAAATCTTTAGCAGCTTTCGGATTCTTTTGCTTAATCAGCAGTACAGATTGTGCATACCTGAAAATAATATTATCAGGATATTGCTTTATTAATTTACTTAGATAATTTGCAGAAGTTGAATAATCAAAGTCGTCATTCATTAGGATTTGAGAATAGAAGTATATTGCTTCCGCTTTAGAGAATGTTCCTTTTTCGGAAGCAAGCTTCAAGTATTCATAGCCGGTTTTCTTTGAGCCGTTTATACCCGCAATTTTCAGAACCCAGGAAAAACCGGAAGGAATTTGACTTATTGCAAAATTGTACAGACCCAAACCAAAATATGCATCGTAATTAGTTTTATTAAGAGAAATAACTTTAGATAGATAAGTCTCTGCTTTTTTTGATGCATATGCAGCATCCAGATAATTCCCTTTAAAAGCAAAAACTACTGACCGGTAATTATAACAAGCTCCAAGCAGATAGAAATTTTCTTCTGTTTCCTGTTTATCAACTTTCTTAATTGCTTTTTCAAGAGCAGAATCCGAATATGCTAAAAAGATATTATATGTATTAAGATCTTTATTACTTAAATAATGCCATAAATAACTTACAGACTTAAAATGATAACCGACAGGTTCATCCGGTTGTTCCCGGATAATCTTTTCAAAAATGCGGTTCCCTTCAGTCCATTTAAAATTATAAATTAAATCCAGTCCTGATATTATTTCGTCTTTCTTTTCTTTAATTTGAGGATAACCTATAGTAAAAGAAAAAACAAAGATAAGAAGCAATAAAAGATAATTTTTTGACATCAATTCTCGCTGCTACTCTTTTTAGATTTATTAATAAGAGCAGCTTTTACAAATTCTCTGAATAATGGATGAGATTTTGTAGCCCTGGATTTTAATTCAGGATGGAACTGGCAGCCTAAGAACCAAGGATGGTTTTTAAGTTCAGCAATTTCTACTAATTCCCTATCAGGAGAAACACCGCTAAAGACCATGCCATTTTCAGCGAGGAGCGATCTGTATTTATTATTAACTTCAAAACGATGACGATGTCTTTCGGAAATAAGAGGAGTGCGATAAGCTTCAGAAGCTTTTGTATTATCTTCAACCATGCAAGGATAAGCACCCAAACGCATAGTAGCTCCCATATTCTTAATATTCTTCTGGTCTGCCATCAAATCAATTACACTAAACTTGTTCTTTTTAAATTCAGAACTGTGTGCTTTTGGCATCTTACAAACATTTCTTGCAAATTCAATAATTGCACACTGCATTCCCAAACAGATACCGAAGAAAGGAATTTTATTTACACGGGCGTATTCAATTGCCTTAATTTTACCTTCGATTCCCCTTTCACCAAAGCCTCCGGGAACTAATAAACCATCTATTCCGCTTAATAATTTGCTAACATCTTCAGTCTCACAGCTTTCTGCACTTATTAATCTTAGGTTAACTTTTGCATCATTTTCAGCACCGGCATGAATAAAGGATTCCATTATACTTTTATAAGCATCTCTATGCTCAATATATTTACCGCATATAGCAATTTCAACCTGCTTATGAGGATTTTTTATCCTGTTTACAAGCAGACTCCAGTCATCAATTTTAATTTTTTTATCAGGTAAATGAAGCCGCTGCATTACAAGTTGATCAAATTTTTCTTTGAATAAAACGATAGGAACTTCATAGATTGAAGTGCAATCATACGCAGAAAGTACCGCTTTTGAATCCACGTTACAGAACAAAGCAATTTTTTCCCTAATATCTTTAGTAAGTTTCTTCTCGGACCGGCATACAAGAATATCCGGTTGAATGCCTAACTCAAGCAGGCTTTTAACGCTATGCTGAGTAGGTTTAGTCTTTAATTCGCCCGCAGCGCCAATATAAGGCACTAAGGTTACATGAATGTTTACAGTATTCTTCTTACCGTATTCAAGCGTTAACTGCCTTACTGCCTCAATAAAAGGTAAAGATTCAATATCGCCGACAGTACCGCCAATTTCAGTAATAATAACATCATAGTCGCCAACTTCGGCAAGTTTAGTCATTCTACGTTTAATTTCATCAGTAATATGAGGGATAACCTGAACGGTAGCACCAAGATAATCGCCTCTCCGTTCCCGGCTAATTACTTCGTAGTAAACCTGTCCGGTTGTTGTGTTATTAGCCCTGCTCATATTAACATCTAAGAAACGTTCATAATGCCCTAAATCTAAATCTGTTTCAGCACCGTCATCCGTTACAAATACCTCTCCATGCTGAAAAGGATTCATTGTACCGGGATCAACGTTAATATATGGATCAAATTTTTGGATGGTTACTCTAAACCCGTGCTGCTTTAAAAGGAGACCTAAAGAGGAGGCAGTGATTCCCTTGCCTAATGAGGATACAACACCACCGGTTACAAACACAAATTTCACTTTATTTTTGATGGACATTTTGGTTAGCTTCTAAATTAATAAAAATCTGTTTACGTAAGTTATTACTTTTTTAAATGGAATTCAAAACATAAAGCCTTCAATTTTCATTTTGAAGTAAACAATTTTTTGAATAAGGAATTGAATTTGGTGAACAGGAGAAAGGATAAAACTGTATATGTATATTATTATGATACTTACAAAATCACATAAAGTCCCCCCTTTAAGCGCGGGGGGACTTTAAATAAAAAGTAGGGACTATTTAAATTGCAGAAGTATTTATTTTACTAATTTCAGGTCAGTTAAAAAAGTTTCTGCATTTATAAATCCTTCAATTCTTTTAACTTCATTTCCTCGTGAATCAAGTATTAATAC
>JAUZPC010000257.1 GCA_030706105.1 Bacteroidota bacterium
ACAAGAGCATCAGTTCCAATATTTTTTACAAATATATCAAACGAAGACTCAAGGGAGTTGTCTTTGCTGTTAGAGTCTTCCTTCTTGCCAATTAAATCATCTAAGGCTTCTTCTTTTTTATCCTCAATACAATAAAAAGAAATTGAGCCACTGTCCTTTTCAATCTTTACAATATCATAAATCTTGTCTTTATAAGTAATTTCTTTTTCATCCAGCATTCTATAATCATTGGTTCTCCAGCTATCGAATGTTAAAATAGTAATATCTTTGAAATCCTTATTAAGACTGCTGCTTAGTTTGTCAATAGTATATCCTTTTACAATTTCCTTCATTAATATGTACGCGGTTACATAACCGGCAGAGTTACATACAAATATTAGTAAAAGCAATATAGTTATTATTTTTTTCAATTTTAATTATTATGAATAAGCATTAAAGTATGGCGTATTTATTATATATAAATTTTTTGCAGCTCTTGTAATTGCAGTGTATGCCCAGCGGAAAAAATTCTCTGTGCCTATTTCTCTAAAGCCTGAAAAGTCAACAAACACTGTATCCCACTCGCCGCCCTGGGCTTTGTGGCAGGTTATTGCATAACCATACTTAACTTGTAAAGCGTTATAATAAGGGCTCTCTTTTAATGCTTCTTTAAATTGTTTTAACTTTTCTTCATACTCTTTACGCTTTTTCTTTTTTAGTGCAGGATTTGGATAAGGAACATCCAGTGTTGATTTAACAAAAGAGAAAAGGGAGTTCCTTTCTTCATAAGTTAATGACCTTTCCTGCGAGCGTAATAGATTCAGGCATAACTTGCATTCAAATTCACCGCTTGTATAATTTGCAAATTTTGCAGTAACATTAATAAATTCCAAAACTATATTGTCAATTGTCTGCTTTTCAATATTACTGTTTATTGCAACAACTTCAATAATATCGCCATTGGAAAGATCATAAAACTGATTGTTAGTATTAATCAGTAACCTCTCTCCGGGGCGCAGTATATCGGTAAAGCTGTCTTTTACATCAAAAATCTTTGTACGTAAAGCGTGGTTGTATTTATGTGCAAGATTATTTGTATATGTAATCATCATAGTACTGCCGCGCTTCATCGCATTCATTATCATGTTTATTCTGAAATCAAACGCAGCATTAATTTTTTTTACATTACTATTTTCGGTCAGATTAAAGTTATCAAAACAATTGCTTTCAATTCTTTCTCTTATGTTAAATGCATTTATTAAAATGCCGCTGTCTTCTGCCTGCCTGAAAATGTCAGTTAAAGTAAACTCTGTACATTCTAATCCAAATTTATCTGAAAGATATTGAGCTGAAAGAGCTGGGGAAAAGCTGCTGGATATTGGAGGCAACTGAGCAGGATCTCCTACAAATATTACTTTGTTTTTTGAACTTGCATCATTTATTTCAATAAAATCAAAAAAATCGATCAATAAACTACCGCTGCCGAATTTTAAAAAATTCTCTTCTCCGGTAATATCTGTAATCATTGAAGCTTCATCAACAATAAAAACAGTTTCTTCATCCTGACTTCGCTTTAACAGGAAGTTAAGATTTGACTGGTCGCTTAACAGATTTGTCTTATCATCATATGCATAAATTAAAGAGTGAAGTGTACGGGCTTCCATATTGCATTTATTAGACAAAATACGTGCAGCTTTACCCGTCGGGGCACAAAGGATGTAGTTTATATCTTTATGCTCAAAATGGTCGGTTAATGTTTTTATTAAAAACGTTTTACCTGTTCCGGCATAACCTTTTAATATAAAAATCTGATCATTTTCAGTACTTACAAATTCTTTAATTTGGTCAAATGCTTCTTGCTGTAACGGGGATAGGTTCATAATATAATTATTGAAATAACTTTTTGTTCATAAATTTAAATTTACTTCAAAATCAGGTAAAATGAAACGTAAATATTCTCCAGCCCGCTATTTAATGGCGGCAGGCATGAATAAGGAATCCCCATTTGCAGCTTACATCATGATAATCAGGTAAAGCAGGAGGCTGATTCAAAAGAATATGAGCAAGCCTTACAGAAATATATATGCTTATTATACTTAAAAATCAACTGCGAAGCCGGAGCTTCGCGTTACAATTGAAGTTAAATAGCACCGTCCTTTAGGGCGGTGGGGAATGGGACTATTCCAACCCTCTCAGGCTTTAGCCATTGAAATGTTTTCAGTATCTCAACATACATTTCTTTTCAGTGAATTTATTTAAAGTCTTAAACCTTTGGTTTTTATCCGCCTTCGCGTGACTTTTCTTTCAAGAGAAAAGAACAAATGTCAGAACCATGATGTCTCATCCGATTCCGGATTTACCTGATTAAAGGATTGCCTTGATTACATTCTGAAACACGATTGGGATATAAAATCACTACTTACTTACTAAACATTTTGTAGCTAAAATCAAGTAATCAGGTAAATCAATTGAATCAAGGTTCAAGACAATTTATGGGTTTCTAAAAGGCATGCCGGTAATTGTCTGTCTGTACAAGAGAATATATTTCTCTACCGATAAATCGACATAAAAATGACAAGTAAAAGAGAGAATATACTGTGGCTAAAGCCCAACCGTAAGTATCGGTGCTTTGTTATCCACGGGCTAAAGCGCCGTGGCTATTTAAAAGCTGTGGAACTAACTTTTGTAATAAAACTTTAAAAGTTCTTCTCCATTGACGGATCGAAACTACGAAGGAAAGCGGGTTAAAACCCGGCTGTGCAGGTCGGTGCTTTGTTACCCACGGGTAAAGCGCCGTGGCTATTTAAAGCTGTAGGACTAAGTTTTGAATATAATCTTATGATTTCTCTCCGTTATCAGATCAAAATGACAAAAAAAGAATATAAGCCACAAGCGTTCCGGGATTATCGGAACATATCTGTGCTGTTTTGTCATTCCGAGACCGCTATTTACCGGCAGAGGAATCTATTTTGCCTGATGATGAAACTTGCCGCCACCAGCATGTAAAAAGTTTGTACATTCAGCAGCCTCCATTCAGGGGGGACATCCAGATTGAAGAATCTATATACTTATTTGCAGTTTTTATCGATAGTGAACATTCGTTCACTATCCTGCTAAATACTTGCTCCTGAAGCAAACCATTTTATAGTCTCTATGTAAATGCTTGCCGGTATGTTATATTTGACAGTAAAAATACATTTCACAAGAAAATATTAAAAATAAGTAACATATTTGAATAAAATTATTTAAATTATCCTAATTAATTAAATTTTGATTTTAAAAGACTGGAATCTTGAAAAGAAAAGATCTCAATATTGATATATCTAAAGTACGCCACTTTATAAATATAAATGTATTAAAAAATGTTATATTTTTCAGTGGTGGCATTGTTATTTTCATTTTGGGAATGGTTACCTATGGAATAATTTTAAACTATAGAGAAATTGCATTAAAACAATTAATGGTTGAAAAGAAAATCACTGCTTTTGAGAATCCAAATTTAATTATAGACAGGAAAAATTACAGTTTGCAGCTATATGAAGATACCATTTTGGTAAAAACATACAGAGCAAATTTTGGAAGAAATATTCAGAACCCTAAATTACTTGCCACAGATGGAGCGACACCTGTTGGGGAATATAAAGTATGCTCGTTAGATACATCAAATATCTATTATCGTTTAATAAAGATAAATTATCCTAACATAAACGACGCTATTGATGCATTACGCAAGAATTATATAACCCAAAGAGAATTTGACAGTATAAAATATCAGAATGAATATGAGGACTGTCCGAAATATCATTATAAAATGGGGGGGAATATGGGCATCCAGGGTATTGGTAAATTTGATATAATATTCAGAAATTTACCATTTAATTTCAATTGGACTGACGGCAATGTTGCAATCAGTAATGAAGATATGGATGAATTGTTTTTAGTTATGAAGAAAGGATCAAAAATTGTCATCAAATAAACTTATGTATATAGTTTTACTTTCTCTTATACTTTTTGCGTGCAGCAATAAAAAAGAAGAGAAGTCAGAAAATAATTTAAACAACGCTAATATTCCCGGAATATCTGCCGCACTAAATAATCCGGATTCGCTAAAGAAGTATTTACATGCGGCATTAAGTGCCCCATCAATGTTCACATATCCGGGAAAATTTGATGAAGATTCAGTAACGCATGAATATGCTGCGGGGACCGAGATTTCAACAAAAAAGGAATCGGGTATTAAATTCAGTCTGCTAAAACCGGATAAAGACAAACTGATTATTTCTTACCAATCAAGATTATTAAAAGGTTCATTTACAAAAAGTGCACAGCGTATTGTAAGACCTAAAGGTTTTACTTATGACATGATCTATTATTCTTCACTGAATTATTTTATGGGTGCTAAATTTGGTGAAATATTTACATATTTAATAGATTTTAAGAACAAAGAAATATATTATTCGCATCTGTTTACCACAGATGGTAATTCCTTTTCCATTTTCCTATCTGAAAATGTAAAGGATAAAAGCATCAAGGATTATTTACTTACACCATTTCAGAAAGACTTCAGCTCTGCATTAATAGTAAAAAAAGATGTTGATTTGGATAATCTATGAGAATAATTCGCTTAGTTTGTTTCTTCCTAATCACTTTCTGTTTGACAACAAGCGCAATACAGGCCCAAACGAAGTATGAATTGAAGAGCATTGTCTTTAAGGGGAATAAATCATTTTCTTCCAGCTCTTTAAAAGAAATGATTCTTTCTTCAGAAACTCCCTGGTGGTTCTGGAAATTTTTATATTCGTTCAGCAGCTTAGGTTCAGAGGCAAAATACTTTGATTCCACTAA
>JAUZPC010000258.1 GCA_030706105.1 Bacteroidota bacterium
AAGGAATTTTCATCATTGAGTCTTCCAACCATATCAAGGTTTAACATAGAAATCATTTTTTCTGTCTCAATCGGAGAGTCCTTTACAAAATACTCACTCCCTAAAAGTCCAAGTTCTTCCCCTGCAAAGCATATAAATATCACACTTCTTTTCAACAGTTTTTTATTTGCGGCAAATTGTTCAGCTAACTCCATAACACCGGCAGTTCCTGATGCATTATCGTCTGCACCATGGTGGATTAGTTTCTCTTTTCCTCTATACAAAGAGCCGGTTTCTCCAAAACCAAGGTGATCATAATGTGCACCGATAACAATAAATTCATTTTTCAGCTTGGGATCGCTGCCTTCAATCCATCCCGCAACATTTATTCCTTTCGCCTTATTAAAATCAAGACTTGTTGAAATTTTTACCTTACTGAATTTAAGTTCAAAAGAGGCGGGAGTTTTAGCAGAATCAATATTTTTCTGATAGGTTGCAAAATCAATACCTTCTTCTATCAGAATGCTGTTTATATAATTACGCTTTACTTGAACAACAGGGAAGTTTTCCATCCCTGCAGCACCGTCATATGTTAACGGCATTAGTTTATCTTCATCATCTTTGGGGGAGAAACCATTCACAAAAATTACTCCGGCCGCTCCTTTCTCTTTTGCTATTCTTGCTTTATATCTGTAGGGCGAATATTTTTCGAAATTTGAATGTGGACTGTCTAAATCAGGATGATAACGCATAATTATTACAATTTTACCTTTAACATCAATATCCTTATAGTCATCATATTTAAGATCAGGAGCTGAAATACCATACCCGGCAAATACCAAATTTCCGTTTACTTCTGCATTACCTGAAAATGGAGCGGCCGCGTAACCTGTATTTAAAATCGGGGTTAATTTTGCTTTATTTAAATCAATTTCACAATAATTTTTTCCACTGTAACTTATAGAAGAAATAAATGGGAATTCCTGAAAATATGATTTCTTAAAAAGAGGTTTTAATCCTGATTTCTTAAAATCCCTCATAATAAAATTAGCGGCAGACTCAGCTTCTTTTGTACCTGTAAATCTACCCTTTAGTGAATCAGAGGCTAAAAAAGTAATGAATTCTTTTACTTCCCTGGATGTAATTTTAGAATTATTTTGTGTGTAATTACAAGCTGTTATTGATAAACATAAAATAGAGCATATGATAAATTTTTTCACTTTAAACCTCAAAATATATAATAAGTTATTCAACCCAGTCAGCAATAAAAACATTTGTGTCATGAGGCTTTTTGTTAAACCTGTTAGAACCAAAAATTAGTTTTTTGCCGTTTTTAGTAAACATGGGGAAACTGTTAAATGAGTTATCAAAAGTAATTTGCTCAAGACCGGTTCCGTCAGTATTAATCTTATAGAGATTAAAATTCATAGGTTTGTCTGCGTTCATATTAGAAGCAAATATAATTCTTTTTCCATCGGGAAAGAAAAACGGTGCAAAGCTTGCTTTCCCAAAATGAGTAAGTTGTTTTATGTTTTTCCCGTCGGCATCCATAACACAGATTTCCAAGGCGGTTGGTCTAACTAAACCATCTTTTACTAATTCTTCATAGTCTTTTAATTCTTGTTCGGTTTTAGGCCTGCTGGCTCTAAAAACAATCTTTGATCCGTCTGCGGAGAAAAATGCGCCGCCATCATATCCTTTTTCAAAAGTCAGGCGTTTTTGGTCACTGCCGTCTATATTCATAGTATAAATTTCAGGATCGCCGTCTCTGGTTGATGTGAATACAATTTTATCACCCTTTGGTGAAACAGTGGCTTCGGCATTATAACCCGGCGCCTCAGTTAGGCATACAATATTTTTACCGCTTGAATCAGCTTTATAGATTTTAAATGTATCATAAAGTTTCCATACATATCCTTTTGAACGGTCAGCTTTTGGGGGACAATTTTTATCAGCACCATGAGTGGAAGAATAAATGATGGTTTTATTCCCCGGTAAAAAATAAGAGCATGTGGTTGCGCCCAAGCCTGTGGAAACCATATGCTTTCCCTTGCCCTTTAAGTCCATAATAAAAATCTGGTCGCAAGGCAGGTTATCATCGTTTGATTGATAAATGAGTTTTTTGTTATCAAAAGAGAGATAAGCTTCAGCGTTTTGTCCCGCATTTGTAAGCATTTTAATGTTTTTTAGGTGTTTTTCTTCCCTATATCTGTATGGGTCGTTTTTGGTTTGCCCGAAAACTACAGTTATTGATATAACGATTAACAGAGCTGAAAGCTTAGTCATAATAAACCTAACTTTTATTTGAAAATGTATACTTAAAATAATTAACTGCAAATTAAATCAAAATGATAATACAGCTATTTGAATAGAAAATATTGAAAAAAATTAAAATATCTTGCAAAAATGAATAAATAATTAAAAAATTCATTAGATTATCTTAATTTTTTATATTATTTTACCAAAAACAAAAAAAATATGAACCGTAAAAATACAACATACCTGTTTATAACAATTATTTTGCTGATTTTGTCTGGTTGCCAAACAAATCCACCTACTTCTCTTAATAGTGAAATTAAGGGTAATGGGAAACTGTTTATCAAAACTACAAATGTTGATTCAGCTTTGATATTTGTTGATAATTCCTTTACTAATAAATATACACCCGATACTGTTACAATCTCAGAAGGTGCGCACATTATCGAGCTGAAAAAAAATGGCTATTCAACATATTCACGCCAGGTTTCAATTGCTGCCAATAAGGCTGATTCTTTAATATGCAGCCTTGATTTTCTGCAGAACAGAGTAGTTCTAATTGAAGAATTCTCAAATGTAAGCTGCGTTCCTTGTGTAGCAACTAACAAAATAATGGAAAACTTGGCAAAAGAGTATTCCTCAAACCTTACTATTATAAAATACTCATCAAATTTCCCTTCAGCTAATGATCCGTTTTATTTGGCAAATAAAAGCAATTGCGATGCAATGATGTCATATTATAAAATAATATCCACTCCAACTGTAATTGTAAACGGAACTGTAAAACCCCCTGCATCGGATTCAATTAAAATCAAAGAAGCTATCCAGCAGGAGTTGATAAAAATCTCGCAGTTTGATATCAGTTTAAAAGATAGTATTTCTGCAAACGATTACTTTGTCATTGTTAACATAACCAATACTGATCAGGCAGGTATAAATTTTGACAATTTGGTATTAAAAACTGTTCTTACGGAAAAAGAAATAGAATTCACTTCACCTCCGGGACAAAGTGGCGAACTTAAGTTTTACAATGTCTGCCGGTCTATGCTGCCTAATAGCAACGGAACGGATATTCCTGATATTAAAGGAACAAGTAAATCGTACACATTCCGGTTCCCATTAAACAGTAATTGGAATAAAAATATGCTTAAGGCTATTGTATTTATTCAGGATAAAAGTTCAAAAACAGTTTATCAGGCCGCATTTACGAAGTAAGTATTAAAAATTAAATTACTATGGAAATTATATGAAAATTAAAGTTGTGCCCTTCTTAATATTCCTTTTTCTTATTTGTATAACTGTTAATTCTCAGGTTGTTAGAAATCCTGTATTGGAATACTGCACCGGTACTTGGTGTCAATATTGTCCATGCGGTCATACTATAATAGAAAATCAATTGATCCCTGCATACCCAAATGCTATTTTTATAGGTTATCATGGTCCAGTAGGTTATGGCGATCCCTGGTCTGGTTTTCCGGGCAATAACATCAGTACCTTACTTGGGTTTAACAGTTATCCGACAGGAGTAGTCGACAGGGTATCAGCCCCGCTGAATCGTACTGGGTGGTTTAACGCAATTGCCAGCCGTGTTAATGATTCTTCTTGGGTTGATTTTACTATTTCAAAAACCTATAAGGATTCCGCCAGAGTACTGGATTTTACAGTTAATTTTACCGCGTTAAAGGAATTAACCGGAACTTATCTTTATAGTTTAATCTTAATGGAGAATAAATTGATACATTCTCAAACTGGAAACAGCGGATGCGTAGGCGGAACCAGTTATTCTCATGACCATGTGGTAAGAGCAATGATTAACGGAGCTTTGGGTGATACAGTTATTTCCGGCACTTGGGCTAACAACCAAATTGTTAGTAAATCCTTAACTTATTCTGTACCAAGTGACTTTGTTTCAAGGAATTGCGAATTAGTAGTACTAATTTACAAAAAGGATATTCAGCTTAACATTAGCGAGATAGAGCAAGCTAATAAGTATTCTCTGGAAGGTAACATATCTGATGTTGAACATAGTCGCAGCATTCAGATATCAGGTTATGAGTTGATGCAAAATTATCCAAATCCATTTAACCCAAATACCGTCTTATCATATAAAATTGCAAATCCGGGAATGGTCACCTTGAAAGTTTATGATTTACTTGGTAAAGAAATTGTTACTTTAGTAAATGAATATAAATCTCAGGGGGAGTATTCAGTAAACTTTGACGGAAGTAAATTTGCTTCAGGTGTTTATATCTATAAATTAACCGCAGGAGCTTTTTCGGCCCAAAAGAAAATGACTATTATAAAGTAGTGCTAGCTTGTTGAGAATTGGATATTACTTTATTAAATAATACCGGATATCTTAAATATTCGGCTGGTTTTTCCAATAATAAATTAAATAAAAAATGAAAAAAATATTACTATTCTGTTTATTTTGTTTTGAAGTGAGTTTAAATGCTCAATGTTTTAATATGGCTTTTGACTCTTATTCCAGACAAGATACTTTGAATGCAGAAGTCGTTTTTACAGGTCATATTACAAATGTTGCAAG
>JAUZPC010000259.1 GCA_030706105.1 Bacteroidota bacterium
AAGGAGTTGCTTATTATTTGGGCAATGACTCAGGTATTAAGCATACTTTTAAAGATACTACGGTTACAAATGGACAAAGATACTATTATGCAGTTACTGCTTATGATAAAGGGAGTGACTCAATACAAATCTATCCCTCTGAAAATGCCATTGCTGTTAGCCAGACTCTTCGCGGAGGAACTATCCTTCCTAAGAATGTAGTGGAAGTTGTACCTAATCCGCAGTCGTTAGGCTATGTATCGGCGTTAGCTGAAAGTATCGTACATGACCAGGGAACCGGATTTGGTAATGTAAACATTGCAGTCTTAAATCCAGAACTTGTTCCTGATAATCAAATCTATAAAATTGTCTTTAATAACCCGGGAGATAGTGTTAAAGCTGTTCAATATAGTTTAATAAACACTACTAAAGGAGACACTATATTTGCTACAGGAACTGATTTTGGCGGTGTGGGAAGTGGTCCCGTTGGTACAGGACTTCTTCCGATCATACAAACTCCGGCTACTGTATTAATAGACTCAACAAATACCGGCTTTACTTCCGAAAGTAAATCAACAATTGGAATTAAGTACAGATATGCAAATGCTTTGCCTATTCAGGTTAGAAGGCCCGGTTTTCCAAGCGATTTTGAAATAGTATTTGGCTCTACAGTTCTGGATACATCTATTGCTGCTATTGGCATACCAAGTAAACCTGTTAAGTTTTCCATTGTAGCTCATACATCTAACGGAGATATGAAATTAAAGTTCAGATTCAGAGATGTTGATAATGACAGTACAATTAACAGTCTTGGTGAATATATAGATATAGTTACATATTCCACTGCAAATCCAACTGTGGCAATGTCAACATGGCGAATGGATTTTGATACTACAGGACAATATATCCGGGGGGCTATAGTAAAACCTACTTTGGGCGATAGATATATGTTCAAAATAAAAAAACCATTTTCATCGGAAGATGTATTTACTTTCAGGACAGTTGGACAAAAAATAGATAATAATTTAGCCAAAAATCAGTTTAATAATAAACCTTATGTTGTTCCCAACCCTTATGTAGGAGCTGCAAGTTTTGAGCCGCAAAGATTTGCCGTATCCGGAAGAGGTGAAAGGAAAATTGAGTTCAGAAATCTCCCGGAAAATTGCACAATAAGAATTTATACAATTAACGGCGAATTGGTTAAAAGTATAGAACACTATGGCGGTTTAACTAAAGGATATGCTGAATGGGATTTGCGTACTAAAGACAATCTTGATGCAGCACCCGGATTATATATATTCCATGTAGATTCTAAGGAAGTTGGAACCTATATTGGAAAATTTGCAATTATTAAATAGCAGGCGAAATTATGAAAAAACAATATATCTTTTTAACTGCTGTTATTATAATACTTACAGCAAATCTTTATACTTTTGGACAAAGCAAAGCCGGTACCACCATAGGGCAGTTCTTAAAAATTGAACCAAGCAGCAGAAACACTGCAATAGGTACTGCCGGTACTTCTCTATATGGAGAGGCTTCATCTGTTTATTATAATCCTGCAAGCTTAGGCCGCCTGCAGGGTATGGATGCTCAGTTTACTTATAATGAATGGCTTGCGGATATTAAAGTTAGTTATGCGGCGGTTGCAATGAATTTGTCAAGTATAGGAACATTTTCATTAACAGTAACTTCACTCAGCTCGGGTGAAATTGATGTTACAACCGTTGACCAGCCTTTAGGTACCGGTGAACGTTATAGCGTAAACGACTTTGCCTTAGGTCTTGGTTATGGCTTAATGTTGACTGACAGGGTTTCTGTAGGCATACAGTTAAGTTATTTTCAGGAGTCTATCTGGCATAGCAGTTTGATGGGATTTGCTATGAACTTTGGTGTGCAATATCAGCTTGAGCCCGGAGGCTTAACTTTAGGTGCAAGTGTTACTAATTTTGGCCCAAGGGCTTCTTACAGTGGCAGGGATCTTTATGTAAACTTTGATTTTGATTCAAAATTAAATGGAGATAATGATAGAATCCCGGCTGATTTAAGAACCGACAGTTATGGGCTGCCAACAACTTTTCATGTCGGTGCATCTTATCCCATAAAAATAACAGATGACCAGTTAGTTACTCTTTGCGTTGATGCTAAACATCCTAATGATAACAACGAAAGTATAAATGCCGGTTTAGAGTGGAATATCATGAATAACTTTTTTGTAAGAGGCGGATATAGAGACATCTTTTTGCAAGATAGGGAGGGAGGCTTGGTCTTAGGAGCAGGTGTTATGGTAAACTTTAGCGGATCAAATAAAGTAAAATTTGATTATGCCTGGGCTGATTATGGCAGATTAAATAAAACTCACAGATTTACTGTTGGTATCGGCTTGTAATTTTTTTATCAGATATAATAATATTTATGAAAAAATATATAGTAATATTTATTTGCTTTTTTAGTGTAACTTATGCACAGCATAGTTATATAAAAACAGACTATAAAATCAGTAAGGAGGAGAATGTTTTTATTGATTCACTTCAATATAGAGCATTTCTTTATTTCGTAAACGAAATAAATCCCGCAAATGGACTGGTAAAAGACAGGTCAAATGAAAACTCTCCTGCAAGTATTGCGGCTACTGGATATGCTCTACCTGTTTGGGCTGTCGGGGCAGAGCATAAATGGATAAGTAAAGATAGTGCATTAGATCTTAGCATAAATTTGCTTAACTTCTTTTTGAACTCAGAGCAAAGTTTATCACCTGATGCTACTGGGTACCATGGTTTGTATTACCATTTTTTAGACATGAAAGAAGGTAAAAGGCATTGGAAGTCTGAGCTCTCTACTATTGATACCGGATTATTATTTGCAGGGATTATCTTCTGCAAAAATTATTATAACGGAAACTCCGCTAAAGAAAAAAAACTTAGGACCCTATGCCATAAGATTATGGAAAGAGTTAACTGGAATTTCATGACCATGCCCGATTCCGGTAAATATGCCAATACTATTAATCTCGGGTGGGATCCTGAAAGCGGTTTTACTGATGTTGGCTGGGTCGGCTATAATGAAGCGCTGATTATGTATGTTATAGCTTCAGGAACAAACTTTACCGGTTATAAAAAAGCTTATGATAAATGGCTCTCTTTTTATGAATGGAGAAAAACTTATAACAATATAGAGATGCTTTCTTTTCCTCCTTTGTTCGGGCATCAATATTCACATATTTATATTGATTTCAGAAATATAAAAGATAACTACATGAAGAAGAAGGGGATTGATTACTTCGAAAATTCCAGAAGGGCAACTCATGTTCAAAGATTATACGCAATCAGCAATCCGATGCAATGGGTCGGGTATGATTCATTAACCTGGGGATTATCAGCTTGTGACGGCCCGGGTGAGAAATTCAATTATGATAATAAAAAATTTGATTACTATAATGCTCGTGGTGTAAGCGGCCCGGATTTAATTCAAAATGATGATGGTACAATTGCCCCCACAGCATCCGTTTCGTCTATATGTTTTGCACCTGAAATTGTTATTCCTTCAATTTATAATATGTTCAAAAAATATAGCGCGAAAGGACTGTGGGGAAAATATGGATTTGTAGATGCCTTTAACCCTACCGTTAACTGGTATGATAAAGAATACCTTGGAATAGATCAGGCTCCTATAGTTCTAATGATAGAGAACTTTCGCACGGGCTTTATATGGAAACAAATGATGAAAGATCCGATTATTAAAAAAGGATTAAAAAATTTAGAATTCACAAAAGCACAATAATTCATTTTAGAGACGTTCAGATGAACGTCTCTTTATTTTTAATGTATCTTTACCAATTACTAAAAAAGCGGTACGTTAAGATACTTTACCCACTCATACATTGGATATGTAAAAGGTTCAGCAATTATCCTGCCCCCAAATCCCATCAGCCTGTAAGTAAGGGTATTTATATTACTTACCTCAACACTTTTAAGTGCGCCTTTATTTATAGCTACATTTTCTTTACTGGCAAGTTTGGAAATATATTTCTGAATCTCTTCTTCCACCTGCGAATCAATTACCTTAGAGAGCATTTTATTGTTATCAGAGTCAATTGAAGTCGTAATTTCTTTCTTGTCAAGCAATTTGAAAATAGAATAACCGTCTTTAGTCTTAATGGGACCATAGATCTGACCGATTGAAAGTGTTGAAGCTATTTTCCCTATATCCCCGTATTCAGAAGGGGATATGAATCCCAAATCACCCGTATTATTTGGCTTTGTCCTCACTGTGTATTCCTTTGCCAGGCTTTCAAATGACGTTCCGTTTTTAAGCTTGTTAAAAACTGTATCAATCAGGTTCAGGTTTGACGTCAGTATTTCGCATACATGTAAAGATATATCATTAAAAGTGTTTTTTTTGGTCTTAATATCTTTACTAAGTTTTAATCTTATTTCATCAGATAATTTTAATTTGTAAAGCTGCATAAGCAGGTTGTCTTTTCTTATAGCGAGGTCTTTCTTTACTTCAGGCAAGTTTTGCGCATTAATTTTATAACCATACCTGGCAGTCAGCTCATCTTCAATAAATAAATCTATAGTGTTTTTAAGAGCATAGCCTATTGTGCGTTTATTAACTTCCTTAATAACCAACGGTTCCTGCATTAAATAATACAAAATATCTTTTACTGTAGCAGGTCCCTCGGTAAATTTAATTATTGTCTGTCCCTTTTGTTCTGCTGTTAAACTATTAAGCAGCTCCCATAGAGCGGACTCACTTAAAATAAATCCGGTGCTGTCTTTAGTAGTGTAATTC
>JAUZPC010000026.1 GCA_030706105.1 Bacteroidota bacterium
CAACATTGCCACACAAGGTTCTTCACCCGTTAATTTTTTATGGTTATCTGCAGTTGATATTGCAATATCGGCAAGCTGTGCTGAATCAGGATTTGGAACTACAACGCAGTCCGCGAAACTGTAACTTTTATCAGGAAATAACATTAAAAAGAAGCTGGAAACTACTGAAATCCCCTGTGGGACTCCTACACAAAGAATTCCCGCTTTCATAACATCGGCAGTTGAAGCCGTTGAGCCGGCCACTGAACCCGATACTTCATTATTCCTTACCATCATGGCGGCATAGAAGATATCTCTTGTTAGAGTCTCTTTCGCCTTTTCAATAGTCATTCCCTTATGTTTACGAAGGTTATAAAACTCTTCGGCATACACATCAAATTTTGCTGAGTTAACAAAATCTATTATCTCTACATTATCTAAACTTACATTTAGCTTCTTGGCATCCTCTTTAATTTTATTTTCATTACCCAGAGTTATAACCTTAGCAATATTCTCCTTAGTAATAATTTCGGCTGCTTTTAAAACACGTTCATCGTGGGATTCCGGCAATACAATTGTTCTGTTTAGCTTAGAAGCTTTTTCTCTTATGTTTTTTAATAAAGCTATTTCCATTAATTACTCCGCAATAATTATTTATTTTTATACACTAAAACTAAAGAAACCCCATGCAAAGCGCAAAGGGAAACAGGGATAAATTAAACAAATTTTTAGGAAACGGTAATTAAGGGTATTGGTTTATCGTTGGTATATATCGAGAAAAAAAGCAAAGGGCGGGATTGGCGTAGAGGCAGCTCCTGTTTATTCATGAAAATAAATTAAAAACCGCCTCTACTAATAATATCAGTTAAAATATAAAAATGGGATTTTAGGGGCAAATCTATTATGCTCTAACACTTTAATGTTGGCAATGTACCGGTACTCAAACCTTTTGATAACATTGCTCCCGGAAAGTCTTCCGTATATTACTTTCTTACCTGTATGCTCCAAGGTGATGTAATAAGGTTCAATGGTTACTTCAGAACATTCATAGAAAAATTGAAGTCTGTTCCTATTCTGTATAGCGTTTGCAAAAATTTCTGTCTTCATAATCTGTCCTTTTTCTAATTAAGACTCCTATAAACACCTATCACTTTACCTATTATCGAGAAATCCTCTAAATTGTTTAGCTCTATAGGTTTATAATCGTCGTTATGTGGTAATAGCCTTATTTTGTTATTTTTCATTTCAAAAGTTTTTACAGTAACCTCACCCTCCAGCATTGCAACTACAATTTCTCCATTCAGCGCTTCGGCAGTAGGATAAACAATTACAAGATCATCTTCAAAAATCCCGGCATTTATCATACTGTTTCCCTTAACCTTAAGTGCAAAGCACTCGCTGTTTTTCTTTATCATGGAAGGATCAAGCACAAGACTGCCCTCAAGATTTTCAATAGCTAAAATTGGAAAGCCCGCGGCTACACGGCCTACAACAGGAACTTTTACATATTCCTCTTCATTCCTGTAACCTTTTGTAAGCTCGCTGTCTTTATTTAATGTGAGCCCGCGGCTTGCATTTTGCTCTTTGCTTAAATACCCCTTTTTTATAAGAGCATCCAAATGCCGTTTAACTCCAAAAGTTGAAGCTATACCGAATTGTTTTGCGATTTCCCTGATTGTTGGAGGGAATCCGGTATTTTCCCGGTACTGCTCAATATAATCCAATATGGATTTTTGTCGGTCTGTCAGGTCATTTTTCATAAATACGTGCTCAAATGTTTACTATAAAAATAGTAAACAAATGTACACGTGTCAAGTGAAAATATAATAAATTTTTTTGATGTGACTATATGGTGTGTTCGGGTTTTATTCTATTACCATCATCCGTGAGGGGACTTCATTATTATAAAGTTTGGTTACTTCTCTTGCAAATCTTATAAGGAATTCAAATATGCTTTCCGGTTTATCATACATATTTTTAACCACCAGCTTTATTGAAACTTTACTCTGAACAAGCTGCATGTTTTTATAATTATCCCCAATATATCTCATCAGTTCCAGAAAGCGGAATTGATAAAACTCTTCTTTATCTGGTTTGGGCAGCAATATGCTTATCTCTTTGCGTTGAATAATTATTCTGTCAAACAAAGCATATGCAGAATGCAGTCTTAGTTTAGCAGATGCTATCAGCCGCCTTGTGATAATAGGCAGATCTCCAAAGCGATCATGAATTTCATCCTTAATCTCTTCAATATCTTCAAGCGTTTCGGCAGCGTAGAGTGCAGTGTAAAAATTGAGCCTGTCCATCTGATCAGGCATATAATTTTCTGAAATGCCAAGTTCAAAGAATGCATCAATTACAGTTTCCGCTCTGTCTTTGGGCTTTGGTAAATTCTGGAATATTTCCTTAAACTCTGAATACTTCAGTTCATCAACCGCCTGATTAATCAATTTAATATATAGGTCAAAACCAACATCATTTATAAATCCGGACTGCTCAGTTCCCAGTAAGTTACCGGCACCGCGTATTTCTAAATCTCTCATCGAGATATTAAAGCCTGAGCCAATCTCAGAGAAGTCCTCAATTGCCTGCAAACGCCTTAACGCTTTTTTAGTAATGGAACTAAGAGACGGAACAATTAAATATGCATAAGCCTGCCTGTTGCTTCTGCCTACGCGTCCGCGTAATTGATGCAGTTCAGCAAGCCCAAACCTGTCAGCCCTATTAATTATTATTGTATTGGCATTAGGGATGTCAATTCCGCTTTCAATAATTTTAGTTGAAAGGAGCACGTCAAAATCTTTATTTAAGAATCCGTGAATTACTTTTTCAAGTTCTTCAGGTTTCATCTGGCCGTGAGCTACTGCTATCCGCAAATTAGGCATATATTTTTTCATATATGCCACAAGGTTATATATTGAGTGTATTCTGTCATGCACAAAAAAGACCTGCCCGTTTCTGCGCAGTTCACTCAAAATCCATTCTTTAATCTTAAATACGTCAAACACAGATACATTTGTATATATGGGCTGCCTGTTAGGAGGCGGAGTGGTTATTAGTGACAAATCCCTTGCCCCTAATAGTGAAAAATTAAGTGTCCTCGGTATGGGTGTTGCCGTTAAGGTTAGTGTGTCAACATTTACTTTAAATGATTTTAATTTGTCTTTAGCTTTTACACCAAACCGGTGTTCCTCATCAATAATCAGGACACCTAAGTCTTTAAATTTGATGTCATTTGATATTAATCTGTGTGTGCCTATGATTACATCAATTTCACCCTCAGACAATTTTTTTATTATTTCAGTCTGGTTCTTCTTATTTCTAAATCTTGACAAGACTTCAATTTTAACAGGGAACTGTGACAGCCTGTCGGAGAATGTATTATAGTGCTGCTCGGCTAATATGGTTGTCGGCACAAGTACCGCAGCCTGCTTGCCGTCTTGAACTGCTTTAAATGCCGCCCTTACGGCTATCTCAGTTTTTCCAAATCCCACATCTCCGCAGACAAGTCTATCCATCGGACTTGTTGCTTCCATGTCTTCTTTTACTTCGCGTGTAACTTTTTCCTGGTCAGGGGTGTCTTCATAAATAAAAGATGCTTCAAGTTCAGTCTGCCAAATAGTGTCCGGATTAAAAGCAAATCCCTTTGCCGCTTTCCTTTTGGCATATAACTGAATGAGATCTTTTGCAGCTTCTTTGATTTTGCTTTTTGCTTTCTGCTTCGTTTTTTCCCAACGGTTAGTTCCAAGTGTAGAAAGCGCAGGTGTTAAAGTTTCATTAGATGAAAATTTCTTTATAAGATGAATATAGTTGACATTAACATAAACAATACCGCCTTCGGCAAATATCAACTTCATGGACTCTTGATTTACGTCCCCTATCTTTATTGTCTCAAGACCTGCGTATTTAGAAATGCCGTAATCCTCATGAACTACATAATCGCCTTTTTTTATGGCAGTAAGGTTTTTTGCTTTTGATTTTACGCCTTTCTTCTTAATTACTTTTGTTCTGAACGGCTTGTTGAATATTTCATAATCAGTAAGCAAAACAAATTTATCTTCCGGAGATACAAACCCGCTTTTAATTGTTAAAGTCGAAAGCCTGATAATGCCGGTATCCAGCATATCGGCAAGCTCATCATTCAGTTCACTAAATAATTCCCGCAGCCTGCCATTCTGAATATCATTTTCCGCAGTTATAAAAACAGTATATCCCTTAGCTGCATAATCTCTAATAGTCAAATCAAGCATTTTATAGTTTGCATTTATTGAAGGTGTGGAACCCAAGCCCAATTCTTCAATAGCAGAACCTACCCGCCCAATATCTTCAACAACCCATCTTACGTTTGAGTTATTTAGTATCGTTAAATAATATTCATCATTCTTTGCATTGTTAGCCGTCTCTTCTTCTAATGAATCCGGTTCAGGGAACTCATCTTCCAGATCGTAATTTACAGCCTCCTGTACTTCGTCTGCCTTAAAAGTATCATTTTGCTTATCATTTAATTCTTTAAGCTCTTTCATTCCTGCAAATACAACAGCTCCGGTCAAATAAGAAAAGATGCTTGTCTTACTTTGTTCAGATCCGTCAGAAATTATCTGCTCAGCCAAAGTAATTTTGTCGGTCTTCTCTACAGAACGCTGACTGTCAGGATCAAAAAATCTTATGGATTCTAAGAAGTCTCCGTCAAACTCTAACCGGACAGGGTTTTTTTCAGAATATGACCAGAAGTCAATTATTGAACCGCGCTGGGAATAATCACCGGGGGACTCTACATATTTTTCTTTCTGGTAATTTGATTCAACAAGTTTTTCCACAAGCAAATCATAAGTATAATCACCGCTGATGCTTATTGTAGTAGTTGAACCGGTAAGCTTGGAAGAATCAGGCAATAAGCAATTTAAGAGCTCGTATGTAGATACGAGGATAAAAGTTTTTATGGCAGTAAGAGTTGTTAACTTTTCCTGAAGGACTTCCTGGTTAAATGATATTATTTCAATAACGTGCTTGGACAAACCAAGCGCATCAAGCTCTACAATAAACTCCTGAACTGCTTTAATGTCAGACAAAAGGATAACTATCCTCTCCTCTTTTTCAAATAATTGCCTGACAAAAAAACTTTTTGCAGCACCGGGGAGGGAGGAAATGCTGATAGGATTTGTCCCATTATCACCGGTTATTACTGCCAGCAGCTTGTTTACTTTTTTAATCTGATTTATTTTACTTAATAGCTTTTGCATTTACCCGTATTTAAATATTTACCCTAAAGGATAAAGAATAATTTGAAGTGTTCATCTTTTTGTTTGTATAATGATTTACAGTAAAATCACCAATAAAATAGCCAATGCAGGCACCCATTGCAACATCAGAAATCCAGTGCATATCATGATATATTCTGGCACCGCTCATTACAGCAGCCAGTGTATACCATCCGACTTTCCAGATAATATTATCATTCTCTGCGGCCATTACAGTAGCAAAAGAAAAAGCTAAAATAGTATGTCCTGATGGAAATGAATTTTTCTCATCTGCAAAACTTAGGGGATTAAAATCTGAATGTCCTTTGCCGGTAAACGGGCGGCTTCTGCCGGCAGCAACTTTTATTACCTCGCCTAATACTTCGGAATAAAAAACAGCTTCAGCAAGTTTAAGCCCGAGTTCTTTAGCCTTATAGTCATTGGCAGCTAAACCATAACCGCCAATGCCTCCTATTGAAATTACAGCAAATTCAATGGCATATTTATCAATTGAAAACATTCCGTCATTAAAGCTGCTATGGTTTCGCCCGGCAAACTCCTTAACAGTATTGTCAGCTAAAAATGCCCCGGCGGTTATTGCAGCGGTTAGGCCCAGATTCACAAAATCATGATTGTCAAAATGTGCGGGAGCAGTTGCAATGTCACCACCGATTATAAAAAAATTCTTTATATACTCTGAATTCTTTTTTTGCGGGAAAAGACTCTGGCTGCTTATAAAAACCAGAATAAATATTAATAGCTTTTTCAATATGCGTAGAAATTATTTTTTGATAAGCAAATTTATCTAATACCGGGATAACAAAAAAGGAAGGAAGAAATGTTCATAATTCAAAAGCCGTTCAAATTGATTTCGGGATAGTGCAAAGGTGTGTTTTTACCGGCATGCAAAGAAGGGAATCGGTTACAGGACGCTAAAAGTTCCTTTTGCAGGTAAAATAATGGTTTAGATGGCGGAAAAGTTTGAATATCTTTAATTTTTGGGCTTTTGTTTCTTTGTTATTTTTTATATATTTTATATCAAAATTTTTTGGAGATTTCATGGCAAAGACTCAAAGTTTCTCTGACAAAGCCAAAGGTAAGAAAAAAGATTCTACAGTTAACGTTAAGTTAATTAAAACTGTTAAAACCCCAAAAGGGACCTTTAAGTTCAGTGAAAAATTTGTGAAAATAGAAGATATCAGTAAAATTACTGACATTAAATAAAAAAATTAGCGGTTTCAAACCGCTTTTTTTTTTTCTAAAATAACTCCGGTGTAAGTTTTCCTTCTATTTCTAAGAGCTTCTTCTTTATATGAAGCCCTCCGGAATATCCTGTTAATTGTCCTGTATGGCCTAATACTCTGTGGCATGGAATAATAATAGGGAGAGGGTTTGCACCTACAGCATTTCCTATTGCCTGAAATCCGCCTTTATACCCAATTGCTTCGCCAATTTCCTTATAAGATTTTGTCTCACCAAAAGGTATTTTATTGATTTCCGACCAGACGTTCAGTTGAAATGCGGTCCCGACAATATCAAACGGTACCGAAAACTCTTTTGATTTCATATTAAAATAATCTGAGAGCTGATCAAAAACATTAAACATAAGAGGATCATCCGGCTTGAGCATTAAAGGATTAATTTTTAATCTGGAGGGAGGCAGTTGTTTAAAAATTAGTTTCCTTATCCCATTGTGCGTAGAAAATACAATTACGGGTATAGCCTCATATTCTGCTGCTGCGTAAAAAACAATGCTTTCATCTTTCATAATACACCTGAAACATTCTATCTTATGTAAATACAAAGGACAGGAAATAATACACTATAACTATCCTCAGTCTGTTTTCGGAATTCTTAAAATTTCCTGGGTTAAATCCACCAGGTCAAATTTTTCAAAAGGTTTAGATAAATAGTGAGAGAATCCCTCATTTAGAAATCTATCCTTATCTTCTCGTAAAGTATATCCGGTTAGTGCTACAATAGGAGTATCTTTATAAGAGTCAATTTGTTTTATATGTTTAAGTGCCTGAATACCGTCCATCCCGGCACCCAGATTTATATCCATCAGGATCAGATCATATTTTTTTTCAGAAGCCATAAGAACTGCTTTTTCACCGTTTGCAGCATGATCTACTTTGCAGATATTCTTTAGGTATAAGATAGTAACTTCTTTATTTATAAAATTATCTTCTACCAGCAGCACTTCCGGAAATTTTGCATTCTTTTCTAAAGGAGCCGTTTCTGTAAGTGTTTTTACCGGCTTAATGGCTTCACTCTCAGGTGCTTGCCCGACCAAAGGGAAATAAAGAAGAAAAGTAGCACCATGCTCAAGTGCGCTTTCAAGTGTAATTTTGCCGTCTAACAGCTCAACCATTTTTCTTGTTATTGTCAGTCCAAGGCCGCTTCCTTCATAGCTGCGGCTTGTCCCTTCGCTTATCTGCTTAAATGGTTCAAATATTATTTCCTGATCTTCTTTAGCAATACCTATGCCGGTATCAATAACTCTTATGAGCACCCATGACTTGTTGTTTGCATCAACAAATTTCTCTGCAATAACTTCAACTATCCCTTCGTATGTAAATTTTAGGGCGTTGTCTAACAGGTTCGACAATATTTCCTTAAATAAATCTTCATCTAAATTACAAAACAGCTCTTTATCTTTAATAGTAACACAGAATCTAATTTTCTTTTCCTGGAAATCCATTTCATAAAATTTGGAAATATATAAAATCAGAGCGCCTATATCTTCAATTTTAATCTTAGCATCCAGTTTATCAGCCTCTATTTGAGAAAGATCCAATATAGAATTGAGTGTCTGCATTAGTCTTTTACTTGATCTTATTATACTATTAACCATATTTATGCGTGAATCTGTTGCCAGCTCTTCTTTTAGGATTTGAGCAAATCCTAAAATACCGTTCATAGGAGTTCTAAACTCATGGCTCATATTTGCCATAAGTGCAGTTTTAAAATTACTGGACTTCTCGGCTTTTTCTTTCGCCTGCAAAAGCTCCAGTTCAATTTTTTTCCTTTCTGATATATCTCTTACTATCATTAATATGGAGCTTTCATCACCTATGGAAAAGTGAGTGGCAATTGTTTCCACATCAATCACAGTACCATCCCTTTTAATAAACTTTTCTTCTGCCGGGGGAACTTTTTTTGCTCCAAAAGTAAGAGCATTTATCCGGTCTCTTTCTATGGGAAGCGATTTAGGATGTACAAAGCTGGAGGCTTTAAGCCCTATCAATTCATATGCAAAGGAAAATCCGATTAAATCAGCTGCTGATTGGTTGGCAAAAGTAATAACATCATTGTTGTGAACAATAATTGCGTCAGGTGAAATATTAAAGAGGCTTCTGTAGCGCTCTTCACTCTCTCTTAATGCCTGCATTGCTAATTTTTTTTCAAGTCTGTCTTTTTTATTACGGATGGCAATTTTAATTGAATGGGCTAATCTCTTAAGGTTATCTTTAAGGATGTAATCATCAGCTCCTGATTTCATACATTCTACTGCAATTTCTTCATTGAGAGAGCCTGTTACCAGAATAAAGGCTATATCAGGCATAGTTTCTCTAACGTAGTCAAGTGCCAGCATTCCATTATAGGTTGGCAGTGAATAATCCGACAAGATTAAATCCGGCTCATAGGAGATCAAAGCATCTTTAAACTCCAGCTCAGTTTCAACTACTTTTGATTCAAAGTGAAACTCGCCTCTGTATAGCTCTTTCTCTATAAGTTTAACGTCTGAAGGATTATCTTCAAGCATTAATATTTTCAACTCCGATGCCATATAAAAAACCTCGTCGCAAAATACTGAATAGGAAATAATTTATCTAATGCTCTTGCCTGCTTGTTTAAAGTATCTCTTGCCAGTTTTAGTTCAAGCTAAACTAAAAACTAATCTTTTTAAATGTACAAAATTTTTAACTATATGGCAAAGAAAAATAGAATGAAGATCCTTCATTTAATACTGATTCTGCCCAAACTTCACCGTTATGCCTGCTAATTATCTTTTGAACAATAGCCAGACCTACTCCTGTCCCCTCGAACTCACTTTCACTGTGAAGTCTCTGAAAAACTTTGAAAAGTTTATCATAGTACGCCATATTAAAGCCGCAGCCATTATCCTTTACACAAAATATTACTCTATTCTTTTCCAAGCGGCTTTCCACGCTTATTTCAGCAATCTCCTTTTTTGCAGTATATTTAACAGCATTTCCAATTAAGTTAGCCATTACCTGCTTAAGCAGTGATGGGTCGCCATCGCATTCATGCAATTCATCAATTTTAAATTTTATTTCTCTGTCTTTAGATAAGGAAGAGTTTTCGGCAATAATAGTTTCCACAATTTTTTTCATATTAACTCTGCCGACTATTATTCCTTTTCTCCCCATTCTGGAGAACTGAAGTAAATCATCAATCAATTCAGCCATTCGTTTGGCATTTGATAACACATCCCTCAACAGTTCCTTTGCCCCGTCATCAAGCCTCTGGTTATAATCGTCAAATAATATGCTTGAAAATCCGGAAATCGCTCTTAAAGGTGCTCGCAAATCATGGCTGACCGAAAAGACGAAAGACTCAAGCTCTTTGTTTGCATTTTCCAACTGCTGAGTCCGTTCAACTACTCTTTGCTCCAATTCGGCATTTAACCTCTGTAGAGATTCTTCCGCAACTTTTTTCTCTGTAATATCCAGCAAAGAAACTACACTTTTAGAAGTACCCGCAATTTCTTCTTCAGTAACAAAAATATATTTTGTATTCTTCTCCTTGTCAAAAAACTGTAACTCAACTTTTCCAAGACCAGTTACTTCTTTTTCATGACGTTTTTTCTGAAATTCTTTAACTCTCTTCCTGTCTTCGTCTGATACAAATTGAGTCCATTTTACTTTTCCCTCAATTTCCTCACGCAAATAACCTGAGAGCTTTGCAAAACCCCCGTTCGCCAATGAAATGACATCGTCTTCTTCAACAATTATTGTAGCGGTGCCTGTATTTTCAAATATTGCCCGATACTTTGCTTCGCTCTCTTCAAGGGATTTTTTTGCTATTTCCAGGTTCTCTACAGTACTTTGCAGCTCAGCAGATTTTTTGCTTAAATCTTCCATCTGCTGCTGAATTTGCGGATAATAGCTTTTTCTTATCGAACGTTCGCCAAAACCAATGATCTTATCACGCAGTGAATATTGATCATCAATATTTTCAGAGGGCGTTTTCATATATTTTCCTAATATCCTCCAATTGGGGCTGACGTGGATTTGTTGCCAGACATGGATCTACGATAGCATTTTTTGCTAACGCATCCAAATCATCTGAAGCAACACCCAGACTCTTTAGTGTAGACTCTAAGCCCGCGGATTTTTTTAATAATCTGATGCTGTTAAGCAGAGCCTGTTTTTTGTTTTCAGGATTAAGCTCATCAACATTAATGCCCATAACCTTGCCAATTTGAATATATTTTTCGGCAGCCGATTCAAAATTATAAGCAACCACATATTCTAATAAAATAGCATTGCAAAGTCCATGGGGTGAATCAAACAAACCGCCCAAACTATGTGCCATACTATGAACAAGCCCTAAACTGGCATTGGAAAAAGCCATGCCGGCATATAAACTGCCCAGCATCATGTTGTTGCGATAAGTCATCTCTCCGGGATTATTTATTGCATTAACCAGATTATCATTTACTAAACGTATTGCTTCAAGTGCCATGATGTCTGTAATAGGTGAACTTGCATTAGACACATAAGCTTCAATAGCATGTACTAATGCGTCAATACCCGTCGCCATCGTAAGATCGGCCGGCATTGTTGTAGTTGTAAAAGGATCAATAAGAGAAACATCCGGAACTGCTGTTTTACTTATAATAGCAATTTTGGATTTCCTTTTTGTATCACTTATTATGGCAAACTGTGAAACATCTGCGGAGCTTCCTGCTGTGGTCGGGATACAAATTAACGGCGGCCCGGGAATCGGTACTTCGTCAACCCCCTCAAATTCAAGGATATGCTTGTTATTTGTGCTTACAATCCCAATTCCCTTTGCACAATCCATAGGGCTGCCGCCACCCACAGCCACAATTACATCACATTCATTCTCATTGTAAAACCCACACCCTTCCATTACCGCACTGTCTTTGGGATTCGGCTCCACTTTATCAAATATTACGTATGGTATATTCTCTTCTTTTAGAACGGTCTCAACAACATTAACCCACCCGCTTTTAATTAGCCCCCTGTCTGTAACAATTAAAACTTTCTTGGCTCCAAAATTTCTGGCATATCTGCCGGCCAGCTTAATTGATCCTTCTCCATATACAAATTCCGGGATCAAAAATTTCCTTAGTTCCAGTATATTTTCACCAGCCATAATATTTACCAGCTTTCGTAATTATTTTAAATAATTATTTTTAAAGTAAAAATTGAGTTCAGATGTTACCAAATATAATCATTTCATTCTTTTTATTCTAAGATCGCTTTACAAAAAGACTTATCGCTCGTTCATTATCATCGGTAATAAACAATATTTGTTTATATCTAATGAAAACTGCATGATGAAATTTATTTCTACGTAGAATAAGCAAATTTTTTTTACTGCCGCATTTTTATTGCAAATGTAAAAAATCTAATACAATTGTAAGAACAATTCTCTCAAAAAAAAATGATGTGAGGAACTAATCGAATTGTAAAAAAACTAATCCCCTTTTCTCTTTGCGGGCTTTTTTTTATATTCATTTTTATTTTCTTCAGAATTTTACATGCAAATATTGAAAAGTAAAAAAAAAATTGCTGTTGTAGCTTTAAGTGGAGGACTTGACAGCTGCGTTACTGCTGCTATTGCCAATGAGGATTATGAGTTAGCGTTATTACACGCTAATTATAATCAGCTTACGGAAAAGAAAGAACTTGAAAGTTTTAACAGGATTGCAGAATATTATAATGTGAAGCACAAACTTGTTGTGGATTTGTCCCACATTGCTGCAATTGGCGGTTCATCTTTAACAGATAAGAGTATCCCTGTAAAAAAGGCAGATTTACATAGCAAGGAGATTCCAAATTCTTATGTCCCTTTCAGAAATGCAAACATTCTTTCTGTTTGCACGGGTTGGGCTGAGGTCCTAAATGCTTCTGCTATTTTTATTGGTGCCGTTTTTGAAGATTCCAGCGGTTACCCTGACTGCAGGCCGGAATTCTTTAAGGCTTTTCAACAGGTTATTAAACTTGGCACAAAGCCGGATTTTAATGCAGATATTATTACTCCGGTTATAAACCTTTCTAAAGCTGAGATCGTAAAAAAAGGGATTGAGCTTAACGCCCCCCTTAAATTTACCTGGTCTTGTTATACTAATGAAGATGAAGCCTGCGGTGTTTGCGACAGTTGTGCTCTTAGATTAAGAGGTTTTCAGATTGCAGGAGTAGAAGACCCTATTGCGTATAAAATTAAACCAAATTATTCAGGATACTAAATGAAAAAGACAAAGAAAAGTTTATTAGAAGTTTTTGATAACGCTTATCCTAACAGAATGTACGAAATTAAACATGTTGTTGACGAATTTACATCCCTTTGCCCTAAAACCGGACACCCGGATTTTGGCAAAATTATTATTTATTATATACCAAGAAAAACTTGCGTTGAATTGAAATCTCTAAAAATATATATGCAGTCTTTTAGAAATGACGGAATTTTTTACGAGAGTATTACAAATAAAATATTGGACGATTTAGTATCTGTCCTGGACCCATGGATGTTAAGAGTAACTACAAAGTTTACCGGACGCGGGGGCATTCATTCTGTTGTCAGAGCCATTTTTGAGAGCGATGAGTATATTGAGTATTGTGAGAATGTTGCGAACGGGTTACAATAATTGAAAAATGGACGCTATTTCACAAAATATTAAAGAATATTTTAAGTCTGCCAAAGAAAAACTTTTTAACAGCAACTTTAATCAGCAGAACCCTCTATCTTTCAGCATGGAGTATTCACTTCTTGTTGAAGAGTTAATCAGATCTTTGTCTGACAGAAAAACTTATCCTTTCGCTTTGGTTTCTGCCGGAAGTTTCAGCCGTAGAGAGCTCTCTCCTTTTTCGGATATAGACATTATCTTTATAGTTGAGTCACTGGAAGGTATTGAACAGGAAATCAGTTCATTGATCCAGGCCTTTTGGGACAGCGGACTTGAAGTTTCCCATACGATTAGAGACTTTAATGATATAAATAAATATCTGTCAGTCGATTTAAAAACTTTTACTCAGTTTTTTGAGACAAGGTTTCTCCTTGGGAACGAAAAACTGTATAACAAATGGAATGTTGAAATTTTTGATGCGATTGATGAAACCGCAAAAGTAAGTTTATTAGATAAGTTCGTTGAAGAGATAGAGGAACGATATAAAAAGTACGGAGACAGTCCTAAAGTGCTTGAACCTAATGTTAAGCTTACAGCGGGCGGTCTAAGGGATTTTCAATCAGTTGAGTGGATGTTTATTATTTACACAAAAACTCTTTTCAATAAACAGAGTGAGTTAAGCCAGGCCGAATCTTTTATTCAAACCCTTTCTGAAAAAAAATACACTTCAGATACAGAGTGTTTTAGACTTCTGCAAAGTTACCGGCTTATACTCTCTGTCCGCAATCTCTTACATTTTATAAATCATCAAAAAAACGACAGGTTTGAATTCAAGTTTCAAAATGAAGTTGCTGCACATCTGAGCCGAAAGCCGGACAACTTTAAATCCTTTATGAAAGAGTATTTTGAGGCAACAAATTCAATAAACCGATTCTTGAAATCAATGATTAAAAAATTTCAGGAAGAAATTGCGAACCCCCTGCCTGACTCCCTCTCTTTCAATATCGACGACGATTTTTCCATTAAAGGAAAAGAACTTTCTCTCTCTCATTCTAAGCCGCTTTCTCTTTCTGACATTTTAAGAAGCTTTTATTACCGCGGCTTTTATGGCGGATATTTTGACGAGAAATTGCGGACCAGAGTAATTGAGACTATTGAAAACAAAGCAATGTTCAGGTCAACAGAAGCAGAATCTTCTGTCTTTTTTAGGGAGATATTAAGGCTTCCTAAAAATGTTGGAACAACTTTATCTGTTATGAATGAATTGGGAGTTATTGGGGCATTCATGCCGGAATGGAACGAAATGGTCGGATTTTTCCAACCCGGTGTTTACCATTGCTACACTGTAGATGAACATACTTTGATTGCAATTATGAATGTTGAGAAATTAGAAAAAGATTTCTCTCTAATTGCACGAATTTATAAAGGGGTAAAGAATAAAGAGATTCTTTTTCTATCTTTGCTCCTGCATGATATTGCTAAACCGGTTGATGTTTCCGGTCATGAAATTATAGGAGCGGAATTAACATCTTCAGTTATGACCAGAATGGGTTATAGTGATGAAGAAATTGAAAAAGTCACTTTCCTTGTAAGAAACCATTTGGTTATGGAGCAGACTGCTTTCCGCAGGAATTTGAATGACCCGGAAACACTGAATAATTTTGCTGCAAAGTTTAATTCTGTTGAAGCCTTAGACATGCTTTTCCTTTTAACATATGGAGATCTTTCTGCCGTAAATTCTAATGTTTGGACTTCATGGAAAAGTGATTTAGCCTCTGAGCTTTACCTAAAGACAAAAGAGATGCTTGAGGAGCAGATTACTGCTGAAGAATTGCTGGCTTCCACCGCCCTGCTTGGCAAAAAGAAATTAACTAAGCTGCATGATCAGAAACTAAGGGAACATATTGAATCAATGAATGATATTTCATATCAGTATCATTTTAGCGAAACAGAAATTTTAGAGCATGTTACTGAAATTCAAAAGGGAGAATTGATTTCG
>JAUZPC010000260.1 GCA_030706105.1 Bacteroidota bacterium
AGACCATGGAAAAATAATTAAGAGCGGTGAGGCAGGTACGGTATTGGGTAAGGCTTCTGAAGATGCAGCCCAAAAAATACCGGCAAAAATAACATCAGTAAATGGCAGTGAATTATCTATTATATATAGTGAAGAAAACAAAGCTGAAAAACCGGAATTCCAGCCGGGTGAGGAAATATATATAATTAAAAAGCCCTTAGTATAGTTGTGGTGAGTCTCGGTTTCGCCGGTTCGTTTATTAAATATTCTAACAAGTCTATAGCAGCTGAAGTGTCACTCAGAACAAAGAGGAGAGGCGGCTTCTCTGCATACCCATGAGTACAGTGTTTCATCGTTTATGTACATAAAATCCCACAATCCGCTTTGATTTACAAGCCAGTACGCGGGGGTAACTTATAAAATCAAAATTGGGACAAATTGAGGCTTAGTAAACGGTTTCTGTAATTATGCGGAATCAACCAAAGATCTAGGAAAGTAATCTCGGGATTCTTTAAAAATATTTATTAATATATTGACTGTTATGAGTTAAAATGTTTAATTTTAATATACCAATATAGGTTAGTGCCAAGATTTAGTATAGGCAGGGTGTAAATATGTTTACAGATAATCTAAAAGAAATGTTTTATTCCCAAGTAAATCTTAATACGATATTTTTATGATTGGCAATAACTATTTAGTGCCTTTCGGTTTTAGGAATTGGACTTTATTTATTATTACGGAAAAACTTCATGAAAAAGCTGTTAACTCTTTTTTCTTTGTCAATTGTTCAAATGTTTGCTTTTATAGGTTGCGCGTCATCCACCGGTCCTATTGAGTCAACCGGTGAGAAGAAAGTATGGACACCAGTAGCTGAATTTACAAATATATGTATAAAAGATATAAAAATAATTAATGATGAGTTGTATATATCGGGACGTACTGAGGATCGTAAGGGGGTCTTGTATAAAAGCAGCGATGGAGAAAAATGGTCATCCGCAATGCCGTCAGATAGCACATTCATGAGTGGTCTAAATGCGATTGACAGCTATCGTGGCAAGATTATAGGTGTTGGTAACTGTACTCCAATTTGTATCATAGAAAAAGATACTATTATTCCAATATCGCCAATTGTTAAAATTTATGCGAGTCAAATGACTACTACTGAAAAAGGAATATTCATAGGAACAAGTGAACTATACGACTGTGCATACTTCTCAAATGATTCTTTAACTTACGTGCAAAATCATTTATATACTAATAATAATGATAATGAATGCATTTACGAGGGCGGGGGTATAAAGCCTATAGCAATTTCCAAATTATTAAAGGAAAGGAATTCTCCTAACGAAAGAATCCTTATAAGTAATACCGAGAATTATAATTTTGTTACAGCCTTCTCCAATGGAATTATAGATTGTTTCCCTCATAAGGGGCTTAGTCCTGACGACAAAGGCGTTGGCAGCTATGATATGATATATATAGGAGATACATTGTATGCCTGCACAATGGGGCGCGTAGTGTATTATGATAATAGCCGCGGATGGAAAATGTTTGGAGATTCACTGCCTAAGATCCATAATATTTATCCGACAGCCTTAGCAATAACTTATGACGAACTAAGGCGTAATATGTATGTCGGTACTACTTATTCAGGTGTGCTTAGATGGAAAGTGGGGAAAGGGTGGGAAAGTTTTAATGAAGGTATTACGCCTATATGGGGGGATGTTTATACTACAGTTACCGATATAATGTATTTCAAAGGTAATCTGTTTCTTACTTATGGAGATCGAAAAAAATGGCAGTCTCAGTGGAGAGGCGTTCTTAAAATTAAATTATAGAGCGGGGATCATCCCAAAATTTACAGCGGTTCATCGGCCAGATCTATTAATGCCTATTATAATAGAGCATTGCAATTGTTTTAATTATTGCGGAAGTGTTTGATAAAGGCGGGATCGGAATTCCTGCCTGCCTGTATTTGAGAGCGGGCTGTCCTATTGGAATAGATGTTTAATAAAACTTCATATAGATATATTATCCATTCCATATTATCAAATATCAATTAAAGTTTTTATCTTTATTATTATGAAATAGATTTTTATTTTTGCTTAAAATATTAAGGAAACAAATGTCTGATAACTTAACCGATACTCAAAAGCCGAAAGGCGTAATACAACAAACTATTACCGAAGTAACACAACCGTTCAAGGATTTGTTTAAAGCTTCCAGAGCTTTATGGGGCGTTAATGTCTCTTATTTGTTGGAAGGACTAATTTATTTCGGAATGCTGACTCTTCTTACTCTTTATTTTAATGATTATGTAAAGCTTAATGATATTAATGCAGGCCAGATGGTTGGTTTTCTTACTGCGGGCATTACGTTCAGCATGCTGCTTCTTGGAGCTGCTGTTGATATTGTGGGCGTTAGAATGTCAATGATTGTTTCTGTTTTGTTTATGCTTGCCGGAAGAGTGCTGCTTACTTTAGCCCCCAGTCTTTCTTCAAGCACCGGTTTCTATTCAACTACCAATTTGCTTGCTGTCTGCGGTATGCTTGGTATAATTATCGGCTATGGTATGTATCAGCCTGCCTGTTATGCAGCAGTTAAAGAGTTTACCAGCGAAAAAAACTCTGCTATGGGTTATGCAATGCTTTATGCGCTTATGAATCTTGGCGGTTTTCTTCCAGGACTGATTTCTCCTCCAATAAGAAGATCTTTTGGAATGATAGGAGTTTTTTGGGCCTATAATATATTGACATTTGTCGGGCTGCTTGTAATTGTTATCTTAATTACAAAGAAAGCCATGGCTGCAGCAAAAAAACAAGCTGAACTTGATACAGCGAATGAAACCCCGAAACTTCATCAAATAGCTGCCGAGCCGGAAGTAACAGCTGAGCCTGAAACCCTAAAAGAAAAATTTAAATATTATTTTAAGAATTTCCCGCTAAGAGATAAAAGGTTTTTGTTCTTTATTTTTATCCTTATTCCCGTGCAGACTCTTTTCGCTCATAACTGGCTTACACTGCCTGCATACTGTAAAAGAGCTTTTACCGGCCTTGTAAGTGATAACTTTGAACTTTTTGTTAATATTAATCCGATTTTGATTTTTATATTAACTCCGATGATTGCGGCTCTGACCATAAAAAAGGATACCTACAGAATGATGATTCTGGGTACTTTGGTTATGGCATCTCCTACTTTTCTGCTTGCTATGGGGCCAAGTATTTACACTTTGTTTGCTTTTTCAATTATAATGACCATCGGCGAAGCAATGTGGCAGCCAAGATTTTTGCAATGGGTTGCTGAAATAGCTCCAAAAGGAATGACAGGAATTTATATGGGTATTGGGCAGTTCCCCTGGTTTTTAACAAAAGTAGTGACCAGTTTATATTCCGGCTGGTTCTTAATGCATTATTGCCCTGAAGGTGTTACTCCTGATAAAATGAATACCCAGTTTATGTGGATGATTTATGGATTCATCGCAATAATTTCACCTATAGGTTTATTCCTTGCCCGTAAATGGATGATTAAAGGATTTAAAGTAAAAGCTAACTGAAATGAAAAAGGTCCCGAAAGAGGATGAGCTTTTACAGCCGGTTAATATGCTAAATTTGTACACCCATGGGGCTTTCCCCATGGGCGATGCAAAAACAAATACAATTGACTGGTACTTTCCTGAAATAAGGACAATTATTCCCATAGATACTTTTAATGTACCCCGAAGCCTCCGCAAGTTTATGACGACCTCTCCATTTGAGTTTAAATTTGATTATGACCCACTGAAAGTAATTAATTGCTGTTCAGAAAGAAATGAAACCTGGATTACTCCAAAATTGATTGATGCCTATAAAAACTTAATTGACTCCGGCTACGTCCATTCTATTGAGACCTGGCTTAACGGTGAACTTGCCGGCGGGTTATACGGGATTTCTGTAAGAGGAGCATTTTTTGGCGAGTCCATGTTTTCTAAAGTTTCGCAGGCCTCCAAATGTGCTTTAGTTAAATTAGTTGAAAGGTTGAGGGAAAGGCACTTTACGCTGCTGGATGTTCAGTATGAAAATCCTCATCTTAATATGTTCGGTACTAAACAAATACCCTTAGAAGAATATCAAAATATGTTGAATAAAGCATATGAAGATGATATAACTTTTATTTAATTAGAGAACAAAAATTCTTTATTTATGACAAAACTACTGTTCATATTGTTTTTCTTTTCTTTAACATTCAGCCTGTTAGCCCAGGACAATCTGAGAATTGTTGAGTACGAAAAGAAGCAACTCAGCAAACAAGTAAGAACGCAAAAAAATGATTACCCCGGGGACAGCACTATTGATGTTAAATATTATAAAATAAATATTGCCTTACTGCCAAGTTCAACATCCATTAAAAGTGATGTAACTGTTAAACTGCTTTTTAAAATACCTGCAAATAATTTCTTCTTAGATTTGTCTGATGCTCTTATGGTAGATTCTGTTTTTCTTAATGATGCTAAAACAAGTTTTGCACACGGTAAAAATATTTTAAGAATTAATTTACCTCGTGTTTATTCTGCAGATGATTCTGTTACTGCGCAAATATATTATAATGGGAGTCCCGCCAGTACGGGTATGGGAAGTTTCACTTTTTCCAGTTACAATGGCGAGCCGTTTATTTATACCTTAAGTGAACCATACGGCGCAAAGGATTGGTGGCCTTGTAAAGATACTCCGGCTGATAAAGCTGATTCCGCCGATATCTGGATTACAGTTCCCCAAAATCTGACTGCCGTTTCAAACGGAACCCTTGCCGTCCG
>JAUZPC010000261.1 GCA_030706105.1 Bacteroidota bacterium
CAAAATATGATGCATCGGCAGCAGCACCATTACATTTCGTTCTGAATTGTAAATTTTTATATTGTTTGTTACCGAATCTATGTTTGCTATTAAATTATCATAAGATAACATTACACCCTTAGGGGAACCGGTTGTGCCGGATGTATATACAATTACCGCGGTAGAGTGAATATCCGGTATGTCAAGCTCTTCCGGTTCGTAGTCGGCTGCTGAATACTTCTCTTTTTCAAATACAATACAGTGAATATCATAATCAATAAGAGTTTTGACTTCGTCAATAACTTTAACCAATTCAGAAGAGCAGAAAATAACTTCCGGCCTACAGTCTTTTAATATGTAGGCAATTTCTGCCGGCTTGGACAAGAAGTCTATAGGTACTGCGATGGAATGATTTTTCCATATCGCGTAAAAAGCATAACCCCATTCCGGCCTGTTGGCGGAGAGTATTGCTGCTTTTTGAATATTTTTATCTTTTAATAAAGTAGAATAATAGTTAATGTTTCTTAGTAGATCATTGTAACTTATATTTTCATTATTCCAAATAAAAGCTGTCTTATCACTTTTTCTTATAAACAAGTACAATTCCTTAAAATAATATACAATAACAATTATAAAGAAGATTACAAATATATAAAAGGAAGTTTATGAGTGTAGTTTTTCTTATCAATTGTTAATTATGTCGCATAGTTAATTAGTTTTTTTCTGTTATATTTTAAATTCGTATTATTTTTTTTGGTAAAAATGGATAATCTGTTTTTTGCTCGTGCTACTATGAGCCTTTCTCTCGGTTTTCACATTATTTTTGCCTGCATTGGTATGACTATGCCGTTTTTAATGGTAATTTCTCATTATTTATGGCTAAAACGAGGCGAAGATGTATATTACAGATTGACTAAAGCCTGGTCAAAAGGGGTAGCCATATTTTTTGCAATTGGAGCTGTCTCTGGTACTGCATTGTCTTTTGAACTTGGACTTTTATGGCCGGGATTTATGAAACATGCCGGGGCAATAATTGGAATGCCGTTCAGCTGGGAAGGTACTGCCTTTTTTGTGGAATCGGTTTGCATCGGTCTGTTTTTGTACGGTTGGAAAAGACTGAATAAATGGGTGCATTGGTTCTCCGGACTTATTGTGGGAGTCGCCGGCGTTGTTTCCGGTATTTTTGTAGTCTGTGCCAATGCCTGGATGAATTCTCCTGCCGGATTTGAGATGGTAAACGGACAGGCAATAAACATTGATCCTCTCAAAGCCATGTTCAATCCTGCATGGATTAGCCAGACGTTGCATATGAGTATTGCCGCTTTTGAAGCTACCGCATTTGGAGTAGCAGGTATTCACGCAATCCTTTTGTTAAAAAAGAATAATTATGATATTCATAAAAAAGCGATGACCATTGCTTTAAGTGTTGGCGTTGTTTTTGCTCTTTTACAATTTGTAAGCGGTGACTATAGCGCCAAGGATGTGGCAAAGCGCCAGCCGATAAAATTAGCAGCCATGGAAGGGCAGTTTAAAACTGAAAAAGGAGCAGGTTTAACAATAGGCGGTTTGCCGAACGTTAAGGAGGGGAAAACAAAATTCGGGATTAAAATCCCTTATGCCTTAAGCTTTCTGGCCTATGGCGACTTTAATGCTGAGGTGAAGGGGTTAAATGATTTTATAAAAGAAAATAATCCTATTCCGCCGGTAGCAGTAGTCCATATTGCTTTTCAGATTATGGTTGGCTGCGGTTCTTTGCTTGCCCTGGCTTCGTTATTATTTATTGCAATCCGGTTTAAATTTAAAAAAGAACTGTTCAACAAAAAGTATTTAAAATTTATAGCGGTATGCACTCCGTTAGGCTTTATTGCAGTTGAGGCGGGGTGGGTTGTAACTGAAGTGGGGAGGCAGCCCTGGATTATTTATAATGTGTTAAAAGTTAGTGAGTCTGTTTCTCCTGTTCAGGGTCAACTTTTCCATTTTCTTGCCTTTGTCTGTATCTATCTGATTTTAGCCTGTGTTGCATTTTGGCTGATGCAGCGGCAAATAAAAATGCTGCACGTAAAGGAAGAGAAAATTAATCCTTCCGGGAGCTGGAAATGATAAGCATAATAATCTTTTTTCTTTTGGTCTCTATCATTATATATGTGCTTTTAGGAGGCGCCGATTTCGGTGCCGGAATAATTGAACTTTTTGCCGGCCCAAAGAACAAACAACAAACTATAAAAGTTATCAATAATGCAATTGCCCCTGTTTGGGAAGCAAACCATATGTGGCTTATAATTGCCGTAGTCATTCTTTTTAACGCTTTCCCCAAAATATATACAACCGTTAGTGTTTACTTATACATCCCATTAATAATTCTGCTGCTCGGAATCGTCTTACGCGGTACTTCTTTTGTGTTCAGGCATTATGACGCATATAAGGACGGTTCGCATAAAATCTATAATATTGTATTTGCAGTTTCAAGCTTAATAGTCAGTTTTACATTTGGTCTGATAATTGGGGCATTAATGTCAAACAAACTTACAGCTTATCCTGCTAATTTTTATGACGGGTACATTCGCCCCTGGCTTAATATATTTACAATAAGCGTGGGAGCCTTTGTAACGGCGTTGTTTACTTTTGCAGCATCGGTTTATTTAATAGGCGAGGCATTAAACCCCGAAGATAAAAAAGCATTTATAACAAAAGCAAAAATTGCAAGCATTACTCTGGTGTGTACAGGTGGAGTGGTATTTATAAGTTCAGTGATAGACGGAAATGATTTTATGCTTGTGTTTTTATCGAATTGGAAATCGCAGGCGTTAATTATTGCTTCAACATTGGCAATACCGTTTACGTGGAAAATTATATCGCTTGGTATGGGGTGGATGGCAAGAGCTTTTGCCGGAGTGCATATTGTACTTGTTCTAAGTGCGTTTTATGTTGCCTTTTTCCCCGTGGTAGTCAGATTTAAAGATATGGAATCTCTAACCTTGTTTAACAGCGCTGCTCCTGAAATTACTTTGAGGTATCTGGTATATGCACTGCTGATAGGTTCATGCATTATTTTCCCGATGTTGGGTTACTTGATGAAAGTATTTAAGCACAATGCTTAAATACTTTCAGTCATTAGAATGAGTTGTGAAAACATATAACCTATTCCGGCTGCCATTCTGAATCTCATTTCGGACGAAGGTTCTCTCCCTTTATTCTTTGGTCCTCCGCCCGTAAAAGAATTTAATGGTAATCAGCCAGTGATTATACAACAAAAGTATTATTTTAACAGCAGCATCTTTTGGGAGATGCAGATGCCTGAGCTTGTCAGCCGGTAGATATAAACTCCGCTGCTAAGTTTTGATGCATTGAAGTTTACCGAATAACTGCCTGCCTGTTTATTCTCATTTACAAGTGTCTTTACTTCATTCCCTAAAATATCATATACTCTGATTGTTACCTCACCGCTTTTAGGCAGTTGATAATTTATGGTTGTAACAGGATTAAACGGATTAGGGAAATTCTGTTCAAGTTTATAATTTTTAACCGTTATGTTATTCGAACTTACACCGGTATAAAAATTTGTAAAATTATTATTAAATACTTTTCTAATAAGCCTGGTGTTGTCCTGAGCAGTCAGTAAGCTCATCTGCCAGGTGTTACCACTTCCTAGCACATAAGCAAAGATCAGATTATTAGACTCGTGAGCCTTTAAAGAAAATGGGCCGATATTGAGAAGCTGCCGCGAATCATAGTTGTGTACTTGCAGCCAGCCGTAATTTGACACAGGATCGCCGGAGAAAATATATCTCGGATCAATCGTATTACAGTCAGCCCCGCCATTTACCGTGCCGCGTTGAAAATCGCAAGGATTAATATTTTGTCCACGGTTTAACTTGGATAACTGAAAATATCTTAACTCGGTACTTGTGCTTGGATCACCTAAATCGGGATCAGCTCCCATAAAGAGCAGAGTATTAAAATCATTAATATTTACTGCCCCAACAATGGATTGAACTCCATTTATTCCATTGTAATTGTATGCTGTGTCCAGCGGAGTATCAATTCCGGCATCATAAATTCCATTCCCGTTTATATCAGTAAATGTAACGCCGGGGATATATTGGACAGGAGACTGAAGGCTTGTTACAAAACAGGTAGGTGCAACGCTTTCTTCACGATAAGCATATACGGATTTTAGCCCGATATTTGTCCCTACCAATTCGGCTTTAGGGGAGTCGCCCAGATCGACATCGGAAAAATTACTGAAATAACAGGAATCCCAGTTGTTGTCTGAAGTATTCTTTATGTTATATTTAATAAAGAATGCGTTATCGGCACAGTTGTTAGCATTGTTGTACGCAAAAGTTGTCTGTCTTATCTCAACCCCTTTAGGTGCCATATCAGAATATATTCTTTGTGAAGACTTTACTCCGTCATTATAGACACACCAAAAGGTTTTATCTCCCATTATCAGGGGTTTGTCTTCATTAGGATCCCAAATACCGTTCCCATTCAAATCAACAGGATTGTATATGCCGTCATTATTGCCATCGTAATAAGCGGCCCCAAGTTCAACAGCGTCTTTCCATTTTAACCAGGATGAGCCGAATGCAGAATCTGATGTTGAAACAGAGTACAAAATATTTTTAGGATTTAAAGTGTCTCCGGTTCTGCCGGGCAGGTAGTCAATTTCTCTCATTGACGGCATCTGGCCGTTAACAAAGAGAGTCCCGTTTTCTTTACCGGAAAAAGCAAAACCACCGGAAAACAGAAAATATACACTGTCATAAAGTCCGCCGGGGCTAACC
>JAUZPC010000262.1 GCA_030706105.1 Bacteroidota bacterium
AAAATAAGATTGGGGGATGAATCTGCATCCAGAAATTCAGCAATTGAGGATTGAGCCCTTTTCCATTTATAATAAAATCATTAACTGATACACCAACAGAACTTAATGCACTCATCAATTCTGGAGACATTTTAATTAAGCTTTGATTAGTTTGAGTATCACTAAACATAAAACTCTGAAGCAAAGGCAAATTTAAATATGACCGGCTAATTTCTTTAACACTCAGGAATATAGGTTCTGACCATATATAAGCGAAAGGATTTTTGAAAAACGGACTTACCATAACAAGGAGAAATGTTGTGGAAAGAGTAAAAACCATCATAACCCGGGGTTCAAGATCATTTCGCTTTGAAGTATAAGACTGTAAGAATATGCCGACAATGGAAGTTAAAAGAAGCCAGAGTAAAAAGCTCCCTTCCTGTCCGCCCCAGAAAGATGAAATTAAAAATCCGGTGGACAGAGAATTCATACTGTAACTAAATACATAATGATATTGATATTGGTGGGTTAATATGATATACCATAAAAAGGCGGAAGCAGCAATAACAAGCATCGCCATTAAATGATAAGAAATCCTTGCATAATTTAATAAAGTGACGTTACCTTTAAAGGTGAAATAATACAAAACCATTGCCGCTATGCTGAAGACCAAAGCGGTTAGTACAATTACACTTCCAATCATCAAATCCTCTATTTTTTATAAAGAAAATATTTAGAATTCTGTCTTCTGAACTTTAGCTTTTTCCTGCTCATACTTACTTGGGCACTTAGTTAAAATATCTTTTGCCCGGAAACATCCATCATGATACTTACCAGTTACGACTAAAGATTGTGCTGATTGGAAATTATTTGGGATAGGCCCTGCATAAACGACTTTCATTTCATTACCCTTTTCATCTTTCATAAAGAAAGTGAAAGTCTTATTTGCGTTATCAACAACATAGTTTTTATCTTTTACCCAAAAGCCGGCAGCTTTTACCGTTTTTTGTTTTTCAATTACATGAGTAAAATCAGTTTCATATTTAATATTGCTCTGAGTAAACAGATAAGCGGTTAGAAGTAAAAAGATAGTAACAATTATGCCGCCAAAAATATATTTTTTATTCATTCTTATCTCCTACGCTCATATTCTTCTCTATATTCTTTAATCTTTTATCTAAGTTTAACATATATGTAAAAATTCCAAACCAAACAATAAGTACTATGATAAGTACGATATAAATAGAATTGTTGCTTAAAAACTGTTCCAAAATTTCCTCTAATAATATTTTTGATTTAGTTTATCTTTAATAATCATAGATTTATAACCAAGCTGCCACATCCAGTAATACAACATTGAGAATCCTGCCAATGAAAGGAAGAACACTAACCTCATATGGGGATCCATCTTAAAGTTTATTACAGGACCGGCATTAGTATCATTTGCTGAACCCGGGTGAAGCCCTGTCATTATCCTGGGCATAATAAAAACAAAAAAAGGAACGGTAACAAAAGCTATAATAGAATATACTGCGGATAAAGAAGCCCTTTTTTCTTCTGACTCAATTGAAGAACGTAAAGCAAACCAGGCGCCGTATATTAGCAATAGAGCAAAGATACTGGTTTGTCTTGGATCCCAATTCCAGTAAGTACCCCAATTGAATTTAGCCCAGACTGCTCCGGTAACTGTAGCCAACAGACAGAAGATAATTCCCAACTGTGCGGCAGCATATGATTTTATATCATCCTCTAAATTCTTTTTTCTCAAATATTTTACACTATAAACTGTGGACATCAAAAAAGCTACAACAGTAATCCAGGCAGTAGGTACGTGGAAAAAGATAATCTTAGCTTTTTCTTCCAGTCCTGGAATAATAGGAAATTGGTACCATGCAGTTGGGTTCTCAACAATGGGAAAGGTGATGCCTGCGATTGATACAAATGTCAACAACAAGAATGTAATTATTTTCCAAATCATAGAATATTTTCTTTTTAATTTAATAAAGATACTAATCTTTCCAAATAAAGTCGAATAACATATAAGAAACTGCGATCATTATTACATCATAACTAAGGACAATCATTAACTCAACTATAGCTTCTTCAAATTTAGTGCCATCTATAGAAAAAATAGTTAACTGTACTGAAGTAAGTATTAAAGGTAATAAAATTGGAAAAGAAAGCACAGGATATAAAGTACCCTTAGCACCGGCTTTACTGATAATAGCAGCAATAATAGTGGAAGAGACGGCTAAACCTACATTTCCGAGGATAAAAGATGTGACAAAGAGCACCATATTTTTTATAACGAAAGCGTCAAAAATCAATGAATATAAAACAACGATTACAATATTCATTGCAAAAACCAAAATTAAATTAAACAGGAGCTTACCAGTAAAAACGGTGGAAGGCCCCGCAATAAGCTGCAAAGTTAAATTGGTACCTCTTTCCTCTTCCGACACAAAAGCCCTTGAGAGGCCAGACATTGCAGAAAAGAAAATAACTACCCAGAATAATCCGGCAGTCAGGCTCTCGTTAATCCGCTCCTGCCCTATAGAAAAAAAGATAACACTTATAGTAACAACAATAAACATGGCAAGAGCATTAACTGCATAACGGGTACGCATTTCAGATTTAAAATCTTTTTTGAATAGTGCAAAAGCTTTCATTGTATTTTTTTACTTAATTTTTATAATCTGTAATTGTAATAACCGAAGAGCAAAGATTTAAATCCGTATCTTCATTTGAGGCAATTATTATTATTGCATTTTCAGACTCGGTTCGTATTAAGTTGTAAACTGTTTCTTTACCTTCATTGTCCAGGTTTGAAATTGGCTCATCAAGAATAACCATTTGCGGAGAATGCATAAAAGCAAAAGCGAACTTAAGCCGTTGTTTCATTCCTGAAGAATATGTTTTTACATAATCATCTTTACGGTCATAAATATTAAAATCTTTAAGAATAGAGCCGGCTTTATCTTTATTAAACGAAACACCTCTAATTTCAGCAAACAGAGAGAGGTTTTCCCAGGCTGTAAACTCATCATAAAGAACTAAATATGGAGAGACCAAACCGATATGGTCATGAAGGGATTCAGGTTTAACAACTACATCATTAAATGAATGTACTAATTTGCCTGCTGATGGCGCAGTAACACCTGCAATAATTTTTACTAAAGTGGATTTGCCGGAACCATTAGCACCGGCAATACCGTAGATACCATTGTTTTCAAATTTATAATTCAGGTCTTTGAAGATAAGCCTTCTTCCAAAAACCTTTTTAAGATTTATTGCTTCAACGGTATAGTTATTTTCCATTAAAGATTACCAATCTTCCTTTAGAATTATTGTTATCAGATTTTACGATATAAACATATACACCTGAAGCCAGTTTTTTGCCAGTAAGAGTTTTTCCATCCCACTGCACCACAAATTTATCTGTTGTGCCGGGGAACTGTACTACCTGCATCTTAGATGAATACATAAGGTCCATACCTGAAGAATAGACATTTAAGCTTGCAAAACCGGATAAAGTTTTTGAAGCGGGAAGACATATAAAATTACCGCCTCCATAATTTTTTGAATAATAAAATGGATTTGGGAAGGGATAATCACCTATAACATGAGTAGTACTTGGATTGCTGGTATTATCCTGCCTGACTATCTGTCTGTTAAGTATCTCTGCCACAGTCCAGTGGTATGGATCGCTGTATTGAAAATTTGCGAACAGATTAGAGCTTAACCTGACGCTGCCGTAAGAAGAATCTCTGGAAGCAGTATATGCAAACGGAATATAAGAGGCGCTGGAATCAACAGCAGTCCTGACATTTGAGTTGGTAGCCACAACAAACAGACTATCATTTGTAGTTGAATCTTTAATACAGAAGTAAGAATTCGCGGCAGCTTCGGATGAAAGATTTGTAGTAAGACTTCTATTTATAAGTTTAAGAGTGGCCACAGGTCTTATTACTGGATAATATTTTGCTTCAGGAAAATACTTTCCGGATACAGCCCTGTAATTGGTAAAATAGCACCATACTCCAAATTGATTTAATTCATGCTTATAGTTTGACCCATAAGAAATAAGAGACTGCTCAATGGCATCTAAAGCCCTCATCTGAGGCATCAATTCCCACTGTTTTCTGATAATGTCATAGTCATCAAACCTCAGCTTCAGGTAGATATTCCAGATACCTAACGAGTAGCCTTCATATCCATAAATGTTACGATCCGGAAAATTGAAATAGTCACTTAAATAATTAAAATAATCATTGATTGAGTTATAAACAAAATCCTCCATTGAAGTTGAAGTCATTTCATAGAAAGGATTATCCGCAACGCGGTAAATGTAACTACCTATTTGTATTGCATGGTGGAATTCGTGTGCAACGGTAACCCTTGCCCCATCTATGCCGGGAGTATTATATCCCAGATAAGCATTATCAATTATCATGTAGGAAGTATATTTGTTACCTGCGAGCAAGTCTTCAAGTTGTGTAGAGCCATATGATGCACCTCTAAGATCGTTAACGTAGACATCATATTTGCTGTCACCGCCGACGGTTCCGTCAGAAGGCGGCGCTTTGTATTTAAGGAAATTGACTTCAAAATTATAAACTGAATCCAATGCAACAAGTAATTCATTTATATCATAAGCGGGTTTATCGAATCCGGTAGTATCATAATGAACTCTAAAATAACCGGAAGGAGACACAACTGAAATCTGCTTTTCCGGCCGGGTTAAAATTTTGGCGATCTGACCCTGCTGTTCCCTGGTAAA
>JAUZPC010000263.1 GCA_030706105.1 Bacteroidota bacterium
CAATTTCCTTTGATTATTCATTCCTGCAAAACACTTGGAACGAAGTGAAGAATGGCGGCAACGTTGATTTGACACTTTCAGACCCAAATGGCAGTACCATAGTAGTTGTAAAACCAGGCGAAAGGAAACGCTTTGATTTGGGCACTCAAAGTAAAGTTATTGCCCATTATGGCAGCCAAAAAACCGAAATTAAAGTATACCCCAAATTGCCTCCGGAAATAAAAATTGAACGTACTACTACTAAAATGAATAATAATGACATTTATGTAGCAGAACTTCAAAGAATAAATTCCTTTAAAGTTACTATTAGTGATCCAAGACCTGACCAATTAAAAATAACGCCTTCCGGACCGGTTACTATTACAGGTCCAATAAAGGATAAAAAAGGTAATTTAGTTTATAACGTTATGCTTAAACTGGCAGCAAATCAAAGTCAATTTGATCAGTGGACTGACAGAAACAGAAGAGAGGCAGACGGCCGTTATAAAGCCAATTTCTTCTTTATAGTAGTTGACTCAAGGACGGGGCAACGTGTTCAAGTGGGTGATTCATTCTATTTTACTGATTTTGCTAAATAATACATTATTCCGGATAAAACATGAAAAAAAATATATTCTTTCTATTTGTAATACTATTTTCATTTGGTGCTATTAACTATTTAAAGGCGCAGGAAAACGAACCGATCCTTTATTACCAAATGGAGCCTTTTGACGATAGTTTATTTATTAAGATACAACAGCAAGTCTTTATTGATCCGCCTGATCCTAAAGCAGAAATAATTGTTGATTTGCGTGATGCCAATAACCAGACAGTTTCTATTAAAGGGGCACTCTATCCATTTTTAGCCTTTACACCAGAAACCAGGGCACGCATTCAAACATACCCATTTAAATTGAATTTGCAGGAAATGATTAACTATGGATCTGTTTTCACCAGAGTTTTTGGGAAAATGAGGTTTGGGAAAATATTTGCCCCGCCAACTTTAGCCCAAATTTCTTCCGGATACCAATACGTAAACCCTTTCTTTCAGGCATTTGGCGGTGAACGTTTCGGTATTCCTCTAAAGAATGACATAGGAATATCCATGGGTTTTGGTACTCCCTACTCTGGGCCATTGGAAACAAACTTTTTGGAAATGAATTTTCACATTTTAGGTTTCTCCGGAGGTGTATATAGCAGTGTTGATGCTTTATACGATTTTAAGAAAGACAACACACACAATAATTTATATGTAACAACCGGTTTCCAGTTGAGTTACGTAATTCCTTTCGGTAACTTTTTACAAGTAGGCTATACTGACTGCAGCACAAAGCCAACTGTAAGCCAAAGAGACAGATGGACTAAAGGCGATACTTTAGGATATCATGCAAAAATTCTGGATAAAGGATATACTAATTTTGAAGTACGTTATCCGTTCAGCTTCTTGGGTTCAACCAGAGCAAAAGTCTATTTCGGTCAGTATTTAGGGGAATGGCATGCCGGCTTTACCGGACGTGAAATGTCTTTAGCAGGTTCAACATTTGATTTTAGATTTGACGCTATGTTTAAGAGTGATGTTCGCCAGCCGCAATACGTCCTTGATATTTTAGTTCAAAAGATATTTGACAGCTGGGCATTTTCAGCATTCTCCCTGGGGCCATCAGTGGTACTTTCACAAACGAACACTGGTAGTTTTGGTGTAATTTCCATCTTCGGAAATATGAGATTAAAAATCGGAACATCTTTATAATTCGCTTTAAAAGGCCGGTCATCCGGCCTTTTTTTTGCTCACTTGTTTTTACCTGCCTTTTATATAATTTTACCTTACTTGAATTTTCTTTTATTTCGGAATAATAATGAACAAAAATTTACTTTTATGGTTGGTTTCATTTATTGTTTTATATATTATCTGCTATATACATGCAGTTACAGAGAGTAGTTTCCCTATTTCCGGAAGCTTACTTATCAACGGACAGAATTTTATTTATAAATTGGATAAATCCGCATATACAACAAAACAACCGGTAGTAAAGATTTATTCTGAAGGTATAAACAGCTATTACCCTGTTATTCAGTGGAGTAATAGAAGAGATTTTGCATCGATTGACTCATTAAAAATGAATTACGAAAATGGGTTCTTTATTGGAACCCTGCCCATAATGAAACAGCCCGGTTATTTGAATTACAGGTTAAAGATTTCAACAAATAAAGAAGTATATTATATACCCGAGAATTCATTTGTCACAATGAAATATGAGGGCAATATTCCCAGTTCAATTTTAGGCGTATATTACATAGCCTTATACGTGGGCTTACTGCTCTCAATAAGATTAGGACTTGAATATTTCAGTAAGTCCGTAAAATATAGAAAACTTGTATTTTTCATAATTGCATTGTTTTTTGTTCATGCATTTGCAATCAATCCACTTATGCAGTCATTCAGGCTGGGAGTTTTTAACAAGCATCTACCTGCAATTAGTGATATATTTCTAATTTATCCATTATTGATTTTCTTAGCGTGGGCTATATGTCTGATTGCGATATTCAAATTTACTACAAAAAAAACACCTGTAATAATAACATCTATAGCAACAATTTTAATATATTTGTGTATTAGGAATTAAAATAGTAAACCATTTATAAAGAGCATTTTCCGTTACTATAAATATTAGCCCGATTAACTAATAACATTTTACTTAATTCTTTATTTAATGTAATATTGTACCATAAATAAAGAGGTTTTTATGGAAAAGAAATTATATAGATCAAATATAAATAAAAAAGTCGCCGGAATTTGCGGCGGGTTAAGCGATTATTTTGAAATGGATGCAACAATAATCAGATTAATTTTTGTGCTGCTTGCAATTTTTGGCGGAGGTACAGGCGTGATAATCTATATTGTTCTTTGGATTGTTGTACCACGTTCTCCTTATTATTTGCCGTTTCAGCAAGAACCTTTTGTCACTCCCCCGCCAGCAGGGCAACCGGACATGAATGAAGCTAAAACAGCGCAAGAGCAACAACCGATTTTTGATGATGCACAACCTATTAAAAACCGTGGTTCCCGTACTGCAGGAGTTATACTGATTGTATTAGGTGTAATATTCTTAATAAGTCACATCTTCCCTTTCTGGGACATTATAATTCCTCTTATCTTTGTCAGCATTGGCATTGGTATTCTTATAAATAATTTTAAATAATCTCAATGGTGAATAATATGAAATCCAAAGGAATTTTTTGGGGTGTATTTTTTGTAGCGCTGGGAGTTTTTTTCCTGCTGGAAAATACAATTAACTTTATAATTGTTTATCCATTTTGGAAATTTTGGCCAGTTATATTAATTCTATGGGGTGTTGGTTTAGTTATTAAACTGGACATAGTAAAAAAAATAATTTCCGGTATAAATGCTTTACTTTTAGTGCTTATTCTTTTTTCTTTATTCAATCAGGGGCATTATTTTTTCAGACATCGCTCCATAGAATACTCAAGGGATGATTTTAGGAATAAGTCAAGTTTGCTATATGAAAAAGGCTCAGATTCAATAAAAACTGCCAGTTTAATTATTAAATCCGGTTTGTGTTTTACTAACATATCAGAGCCGGATACTGTAAACTTAATATCCGTATTTGCACAGAACGGAGAGCATTACTCATTAAACAGAAGAGATGAAGGAACTAATACTGATTTGGATTTATCATTATCTGAAAACAGGGTAAGTTTTCCCAGAGACAATACGTTGGATATTTTGTTGAATAAAAACCCGAAATGGGACTTAGATGTTCAAGTAGGAGTTGCAACTGTAAACCTGGATTTAACAAAGTTCAACATAAGAGACTTATCAGTTAATTCAGGTGTTACAAAATTAAATCTTAAAATGGGTTCTATTAGTGATTCTTCAAAGGTAGATATAGAAACAGGTTTATCTTCAATCTATATTGAAATTCCGCAAGATGTTGCCTGCAAAGTTGAAGGAGACATAGCGCTATCTTCAAAACATATTGAAGGATTGGAGAAAATCAGTAAGAATCATTACGAATCAAAATCATTTGAAAGTGCTAAAAAGAAAATTTATATACACTTGAATGTCGGCCTGTCTTCGGTTCATATTAAGCAGGCAGAATGGTAAAAATTGTAAAGAAGAAGGGCTTATCTCAGCCCTTCTTCTTTTTAACCGGATTCCAAAAATACTTTTCTAAAATTACCCGTTCTTTTTCGTCAAACTCAATTCCTTCTGCAATTAAAAGCTCGTACATGAGATTAGTGCTTCCGAAATGCATTTTCCCGCTTAAAGCACCCATTCTGTTAACTACCCTATGACATGGCAAATTTGACTCCTTTGCACTATTTAATGCCCAGCCAACAGTTCTTGCCGATGATTTAATACCGCAAGCCTCTGCAATAGCACCATAAGTAGTAACTTTTCCATAGGGTATTTTGGCAACAAGTTTATATACTTTATCAAAAAAATCAATTCTGTCCCTACTGAGCTTTTTCGAAGGAGGTTTTGCTTCCATAATTTTTAATTGCTGCTTGACTTAAGTAAAAATGCCTTAATAAACCGGTTTATGTTACCATCCATTACGCCCTGCACATCAGAAGTCTCCTCATTAGTCCTATGGTCTTTAACCATATTATAAGGATGAAAGACATATGATCTGATTTGACTTCCCCACTCAATTTTCATTTTGCCTTTCTCTACTTCATCCATCTCAGCTTCAAGTTTTTCTTTTTCGAGCTGGTACAGTTTAGCCCTTAAAAGCTTCATGGCATTAG
>JAUZPC010000264.1 GCA_030706105.1 Bacteroidota bacterium
ATCAACCAGCAAAACAAGGGGAGTGGATGTCTCGAGTGATTTTTCAAGTTCTTTTTTTACGCCGTAGGTCTTATAAATTGCAGAGCGTTTAAGTAAAGAGTTTATCTTTAATAAAAGCTCATTCATGTCAAAGGGCTTTATAACAAAATCATCCCCACCGGCTTCTAAAGCACGTGATCTGTCTTCTATAGAAGATTTAGCAGTAACAAAAATAAATGGAATTATACGATGCTTATCGTTCTCGCGAACTTTCTGGCAGAACGTAAAACCATCCATCTCGTCCATGGTAACATCGCATAATACAAGATTTATCTCCTCACTATCTAAAATTTGAAAAGCTTCAATAGGGTTTTCGGCTTCAAAAATTTTATATTTATTATTCCTTAAATGAAATGACATCAACTTTCTAATAGTGATATCATCATCAATTATCAATATGGAACTATTATTCCCTTCAGTCATAAATTGCGTAACTCCCAGTATCTAAATTATTTAAAACTATTTATAGCTTCGTCCTTTTTAGAAAAAGCTTCAAAAACCCGGTACATTCTGGTCAGTTCGAACATAGAATGAACAGCTGGTTGAAAACCTATTAAGCGGAGATCGCCTCCCATACTGGTTATTTTTTTTAAAGAAACAACTAAAGCCCCCAAAAAAGTTGAATCAATAAACTCACATTCGGTCAGGTCAACAATCATTTTTTTCCATCCTGCATTTATATCTTCTGCAAGGCTTTTCTTAAAATCTTCAGCTTCTTTTAAAGTCGCTCTGGACAAATTAACCGTTTCTACTATTATATCGTTGTACACTTCTTTAGTAAAATCCATATTTACCTTTATATATTTATATGTTCAATTATCAACAGCCATTTTAGACTCAATATTATATTTTTCCATAAGTCTGTAAATGGTTGCACGTCCTAACTGTAATTTTTTTGCTGCTTCAACAATATTACCTTTGGTAATTCGTAAAGCGTGTTTAATAGCTTCTTCTTTCAAATTTTCAAAAGGAATAATGACATCTTCCTCAAACAAACGGCTGCTGCCATCAAATGAAATTTCACCTTCGGAAGCAGTTATATGAACAGGTAAGTCATTAACATCAATAATACTTCCGTCAGCCATAATAATACAGCGCTCAATGGTATTTTCCATTTCGCGTACATTACCCGGCCATTCATATTCGTATATCAATTTTAATGCCTTCTTTGAAAATCCTTTTATGTCTTTGCCAAGCTTCTTATTAAAACTATCAAGGAAGTGATTTGCTAATACAAGAATATCACCTCTTCTTTGTCTTAATGGCGGGACATAAATAGGGAAAGAATTTAACCTATAGTATAAATCTTCCCTAAACTCTTTTTTCTCAACTGCGGATTTTAAATCACGATTAGTTGCAGAAATTATTCTTACTTCACTTTTAATGGTTTCGTTCCCTCCAACCCTCTCAAAAGATTTTTCTTGAATTACCCTTAAAAGCTTTGCCTGCAAAGACATCTCTAAATCGCCAATTTCATCCAGAAAAATAGTGCCTTCATTTGCAAGTTCAAATTTTCCCAATTTGCGCTGATAAGCGCCGGTGAAAGACCCCTTTTCATGACCGAAGAGTTCGCTTTCAAGCAGTTCCCTTGGTATGGAAGCACAGTTAACAACTACAAAGGGCTTGTTTTTCCTGATTCCATTAAAGTGAACGGCTCTGGCAATCAGTTCTTTTCCGGTTCCGCTCTCACCATAAATCAATACAGAAATATCATTATTAAGTACCTTTGTGACAAATCTGAATACATCCTGCATCTTGCTATCTGCCGAGATGATATGATCAAAGCTATAATCTGATTTTACCATTTCCCTTAGGTTTTCAAGTTCTTTAGTGAGCTGATAAGATCTGATGGCATTTTTGATAGCAGGTTCCAGTCTTTGCTGCTCTATTGGCTTCGGGAAATAATCAAAAGCCCCAAACCTTAAAGCTTCAACAGCAACCTCTACACTGCCTTGTGCTGATAGCATAATTACAGGCAGATTCTCATCAAACTGCTTAACTCTTTTCAGAGTTTCAATGCCATCAAGGCCCGGCAGCATTATATCCAAAAGAATTAAGTCCGGTTTGCGGTTAATCCTTTTAAGCATATCCTCACCTGACTGAAAAACTTCAGTGTTGTAATGCCACTTTTCCTTAACCCAGTGGTTAAGAAGTTTTGCGAGTGCTATTTCGTCATCGACAATAAAAACTAGATTTTCCAAGTTACCTTCGCTTGTTAATTTGTAATTCGTGATATTTTAACTTTGAAAGTTGTCCCTTTATTAACTTCGCTTCTAACTGTTATCATACCCTTATGTAAATCAATTATCTGCTTAACAAATGTAAGCTCTAAGCCCACACCGGGAATTTCTCTCCCCGGACTAGTCACTTTGTAAAATTTTTGAAAAATAAATGGTAAATCATCTTCGGGAATTCCAATCCCTGTATCACTAACAATAAACTCAAATTCATTTATAAGATTATTTCCTATAATAGTAATAATGCCGCCTTTGTTAGTGTATTTTACGGCATTATTTATAAGGCCGTTTATAGCCTGTACAATCCTGTCTCTGTCTCCGCTTATCATAGTTTTTTCATTTGGGAGAGAGACGTTAAAAGTTAATTTACCGGCCGGAATACTGTTCCTGTTAATTTCTACCACTTCTTTTATTAAGGGTATTATATCAAAAACTGTTTTATTAAGTATAAGCTGCCCGACTTCAAATTTTGAGATGTCCAGAATATCGTTTATCAGTTTTGCCAGACGCTTTCCTTCAGACAGAATAACATTATTAAATTCTGATTTCATTTCATCAGGCATTTCCGGGTCCCCGATAATAGTTTCCGAAAAGCCGATAATGGAAGCTAAAGGGGTTCTAAGTTCATGGGAAATATTTGAAATAAAATCATTTTTCAGCTTGTTTAGCTCTTCCAGAACACTTTCTTTCTCCTTATCACGGGATCTTTCAATGTCCAGGAGCCTTTCTGCTTCAATTAATTTATTCCGGTACTCTATTATCGAATTTTCATATTTAGTTTTTAGGGTAATGTTCTTTCCCGCACCAACCAGGCCGGAAATTACGCCATCTTTAAAAACGGGTTTAATATCCAACTGATAAACCAGCTCGTGGTTTAATTTCGAATTGAAGGTGACATTAAGCTCAAAAGATTTTTTTTCTTTGATAATTGTAGAAAAAATGCCGGCAATTTTCGATTTGTCGTTTTCATTTATCAGTTCCAGAAAGGTTTTGCCTTTAAGCTCCTCCGGATTGTAATCTAACGAAACAGCACCATGATGATTAATTTCAAGAATTCGGCCGTAACTATCAAGAATAAAGACCAAATCCTCAGAAATATCAAAGAGGGCTTTTGCGCATTCTGTAAATTTTTCCGGTAGACTATTGTTGTCCAAATCCTGTTTGCTTTCTTAGACTATTTTCTAAAATGATAATGAAGATAACAATTGTAAAATTAAAACAAAAATGAGACAAAAAAAATCTAAAAATGAGACAATAATTTGAGAATAAGATTACTCCGGTTAAATAGTACGTTAAAAGCTAATTGGGGTGAAAATTGCATGATGTTGTCGGGAAAAAGCGGCCTACGGCAGAGAAATTCCAAATGAATCGTATGCACACTATTTGCCATACCAGAGGGCAATTATTAAGGAAAAACAATTTGCTTAAAATATTCGGTCCCTAAAAGAGCAGGCTGATCCTAATATTACTTATTAGCAGCATTACCTAAAATGTTTTTCTTTTACCGGTAATTTAAGGGTAAAATTTATCAAGAAAGACAATGCCAGCAAAATTACCCATGTCGATACACAAAAAACATCTATCTTGCTAATCCTCATTTGCACCTCCCGCAAAGAACGTCCGGCTAATACAAAACCAGAACCTGCTTTACTGCTATAAGGGGTAATTACCGCAGCAATTCTTACTCCTTTTTCCGGCATCCAGGTAAGGCGGTTTTGGCCATTTGCCTTAGCGCTTTGTAGCGTCCCCAGCGGTATGGAAGGTGTTGTGTAGTGGAGATAACCATTACTTATTACCGGCTTGCCGGCTGAATCATAAATAATTATAAATGGGGCTAAGCTTTTGCCGATATCAATACTGTCTTTAGAGGTGAATGTTGAAACAGAGCCGCTTTTGTTTAGAGTGTTTGCCCAGTCTTCTGCCAATTGTATTTGCGGATCATTTGCCAACTGCCTAAGTATCTGTTGCACGCTTATGTACATAAACCCGCACAAGATAGTAATAATAATAGCTTGTGGTAACCATGCAGTTAAAATTAATTTATCCTTTAACATTCTGTTTGTCCAATTAAATTACTAATATACCCGAAATTTCAAATTTAGCACAAAATATATGTTTATAATAAACAAATTTTATGAATTATCAAATGATTTGTCTGGTGTTAAAAGAGGTTAAAAATGTAATAAAATAATAATATCAGTGTAGCGTTCATAAAGAAAAATATGAACTATTTCTCTATATGTAACCGGCAACAGAGAATTCGTAAAGAATAAAAAGATGTAAGGGAAACAAGTATAAATTCCTATTTGTATTTTAAATACTAATGTTGGTAAACGTTACCATCCACCCGGCTGAAAAAGGGGAAAAACTTTAAAGATTTACGTGTTGCCGTTATGTCCCCTGTATTAGCTGCAGACATCACAGTTCCCACAGGCCTTCTCCCCCGGGAATCCAAAGTAATCTGAAATATA
>JAUZPC010000265.1 GCA_030706105.1 Bacteroidota bacterium
GCATAACAGATATCTTGCGTCAGTTCTCTAGTTGTTCCGATCGGAATTCGGAAAGAAATCTCAATATTTACCAGATATTAAACTTTCAACTTGATAACTGTATAAATAAATCCTAATTATTAAAATTTACTATAAATATTTTTCATAACTCTCAGCTTTGAACATTATAAACTTTTAACCTTTGGACTTTCAACTTTATAACTTTCTACTTTTCAACTTTACAAACCTTGTAACTTTATAAACATTCCAAACTTATAACTTTTCAACTTTAAAAACTTTACAAACATTACAAACTTTTTACTTTCAACTTTATAGCTTTACAAATTAAATTGAATTGTAGGTTGGTTAATGTTTTTTTATATTTGTAGTTTAATATAAAATTTGATTTGATATATGATTACAAGTATGACCGGGTATGGCAAAGGCTCGTTAGAAAACGATAAGCTTATTGTTGAAGTTGATGTTAAATCGGTTAATAACAGGTTTTTGGACTTAAATATTAAGCTCCCTTCTTTTTTATCAAGCAGAGAATATGAACTGCGGGAAGTAGTAAAAAACAAGATTAACCGCGGAAAAGTTCTGTTAAGTTTACAGGTTAAGCTTAAAAAAGATGATGAAGATTTGGGTGAGGTTGATAAAGAAAGGTTAAAAGCTTTTCTTAACCAGATAAAAGAGATTAAAAAAACTGCAAAATTAACTGAAAAGATTCAATTGCAGCATCTTTTGGAGAATAAACAGGTATTTATAACTGACGCAGGCGGCTTTGGTGATGAGGACTTTGCTTTTATAAAAAGCGCAGTTAACCTGGCCTTGGATAATATGCTTACCATGAAGATTAAAGAAGGCGCAGAGCTTGGTAAGGATTTGTCTGCAAGGTTAAAACTTATTGCAGAAAAAGCTGAAGAAATTTTAACTCTTAGCAAAGAAAGTGTCAAGGAAGATTTTGACAAGCTTAAGGAAAGAGTTAAGTTATTAATAGAAGATCAAAATATTAATAAAGAACGGCTTGAGACCGAAATTGCTCTTATAGCGGATAAAGCAGATATTACTGAAGAATGTGTAAGATTAAAAAGCCATCTCAAATTTTTTAATGAAAGTATTGAAAAAGAAAAAGAGCCCGGCAGAAAATTAAACTTCTTGTGCCAGGAGCTGAACAGAGAAGCTAATACAATCTCAGCAAAATCAATAGCTACAGAAATCATTCATTCGGTAGTTATTGTAAAAGAAGAAATTGAAAAGATTCGAGAACAAATTCAAAATATAGAATAAAGTGGTGGGAAAAGGTAAAATAATTGCAGTTTCTGCCCCCAGTGGTGCCGGAAAATCTACAATTTTGAAATCGGTACTGAATGCGATACCTGAAATTGTATTTTCCATTTCGGCAACTACCAGACCTAAGAGAGAGACAGAAACAGACGGTAAAGAGTATTTCTTTATTACAGAAGAAAATTTCAAAGAAAAAATCAGAAATAATGAATTCATAGAATGGGAAAAGTTCTATGATTATTATTACGGTACTCTTAAACGGTTCATTGATGATAATATAGAAAGCGGAAGAACCGTTCTGCTGGAAATTGATGTTTTAGGCGCACTGGAAGTTAAAAGGTTATACCCCGAGGCAGCCTTAATTTATATTCTACCCCCCAGCATTGAAGAATTGGAAGCCAGATTATTAAACAGAAAGACTGAAAATAAAATTGACTTGCAAAAGAGGCTAGAAAGAGCAAAATTTGAACTTGGCTTTAAAGATAAGTTTGATTATCTTGTAGAAAACATAGAACTGGAAAAAGCTGAAAACGATACTATAAGTTTAGTAAATAAAATAATTTATAAGGAAACTGTTAATGGAAATTAAGCCTATTGATTTGAGAGAAATTGACGAACAAGCTGCAAATATTTATGAGGCAATAATTGTCGCATCAAAAAAAGCCAGACAATTAAACACAGAGAACAAAATTGAGTTCAGTGCTTTAGTCGGCTCGATACCTGTTACAGGTACAGATGATGATGCTGATGATATAGAGAATCCGGCTCAGATTAAGATATCAATGGATTTTGAAAAAAGACCAAAGCCACAGATTCAGGCAGTTAATGACTTGCTTGAAGGGAACATTGAGTTTTCTTATAAACAATAAATAGATTGATAAATATGCAGTCTTCTGTATTTAAAGGTAAAAAAATTATTCTTGGTGTTACAGGCTGCATAGCTGCTTACAAAGCAACACTAATAATCAGATCTTTAATAAAATTAGGGGCTGAAGTAAAAGTTGTAATGACACCTTCGGCCACTGAATTTATAACCCCCTTAACATTATCTGTTTTATCCCACAACAACGTAATCATACATACTTTTCCAGGTCAGCAGAACACAGCACAGTTAAGCACATGGCATATTGATTTAGCCTTATGGGCTGATTTGGTATTGGTTGCCCCCTGCACTGTTAATACAGTTTCCAAAATCGCCTGCGGATTTGCAGATAATGCACTAACTTCAGTAGTGCTTGCCCGGAGATCTCCAATGGTAATTTCACCGGCGGCAGATGTTGATATGTATGAGAAACCTGTAATCCAGGAAAATTTTGCAAAACTGGAAAAGCAGGGCATTTTTATTATCAGGGCTGATGAAGGCGAGCTTGCCAGCGGTTTGCATGGAAGAGGACGTTTACCTGAAATTGATAAAATTTTAAAAGCCTGCGAACTGGTTTTTCTTGGATACAAAAAGGATTTAACAGGCAAAGACATACTTGTTACTGCGTGCCCTACTTATGAAGATATTGACCCTGTCAGATTTTTAGGCAACCGGTCTTCAGGCAAGATGGGTTACGAAATTGCAAAAGCTGCCTGCCTGAGAGGAGCAAATGTTACTCTTATTTCCGGACCTTCAAACGAAACTGCTTTTGATGAGGTTAAGCTGGTAAATGTCCGCACTGCTGATGATATGCTTCTTAATGTTAAAAAAAGTTTAGAAGCAAACAGTTATTTAATTATGGCTGCGGCAGTTGCAGATTTTAAACCGGCCAAAGCTGCTTCATCTAAAATGAAAAAGGAAAATAATTTTTCTGAAATTAAGCTTACCGAAACAGAAGATATTTTGGCCTCAATTGATAAAAAAGGGAAAAAAGTTATTGGCTTTGCTCTGGAAACAGATAATGAATTGTCTAATGCAAAGAAAAAGCTCGAAAAGAAAAATCTTGATATGATAGTCCTAAACTCTTTACAAGATAAAGGGAGCGGATTTGAATATGACACAAATAAAATTACAATTATAAAAAAAGGTGACAAAGCTGAGTCATTCCCGCTAATGACTAAATTTGAAGCTGCAAATATTATTTTAACCCAACTCTTAAACTTATAGCTATTTAATGTCTGAATTGAAAAATAAAATCATACAAGCATTAATTGACCAAAAGAATATTTTTGGAGATGAACTTCTTGAAAATATTACCCGGAAAACCAAGATGGAAAAAAGCTTTCAGGATGCAAAATCGTTAGACGAACTGAATAAAATGATCTGCAACTGCACTAACTGTGTATTAGGCGATACCCGTACAAAGTTTGTATTTGGTACAGGGAATCCTGAGGCAGAAGTAGTAGTAATTGGTGAAGGACCCGGTTCTGAAGAGGATCAGCAGGGAGTTCCATTTGTCGGGCGGGCAGGTCAGCTTTTAACGGATATTTTAAAAGCAATAAAGTTTGAGCGTGACGAAGTGTATATCTGTAACATTGTAAAGTGCCGCCCGCCGGGAAACCGTAATCCCCTTCCCGATGAAGTTAGCGAATGTATCCCCTACCTGCATAAACAAATTGAATTGATTAAGCCTAAAATGATTTTATGTGTCGGCTTAGTTGCTGCAAATAGTTTATTTAACAAGAAAGAGAGTCTTGCAAATTACAGGGGTAATGTGCTTGAGTTCAGAGGCATAAAAACCATGGTTACATATCATCCTGCTGCATTGTTGCGAAATCCGAATTGGAAACGCGGATGCTGGGAAGATGTAAAAAAATTCAGATCACTTTTTGATGAATTGAAAAGCAATTAAAATTCTTCTTCTACATCAACAATTTTATAAACGGCATCGCGTGGACGAACAAGTACATCGCACGGGAAGGTTATTCTTTCCCCTTTTTTTGCTTCATTAATTACTACTAATTCATCCATTAGATTTTTAACTTTCACTTCCACAACACCTGTAGTAGGACCAATAATTAAAATATCATCCTCCAGCTTAACATTGCCGGTTTCCAGATTAACATAAGCAATTTTTGGATCTTTATAATAATTCAGGACTTTACCGATAAATACTTTTTTCTTTGTAGCTTTGCTTCCATAAATATTGGCATACTCATGTGAGCTCGGCTGCCTGAAATAGAATCCGGATGAGAAGCCCCTGTTATATACTTTTTCAAGCTGCAAAAGAAAATCTTTTTTTATATCCTCAGTCAGTTTCCCTTCAAAGTAAAGGTCGATTGCTTTTCGATAAACCTCAACAGACTTTGCAGCATACTCAGGACTTCTTTTTCTGCCTTCAATTTTAAAAGAATCTATACCTGCTTCAATCAATTTATCAATATACTCAATGCTGCATAAATCCTTTGGAGAAAGGACATAATCTTCACCTAACATTACAGGTTGGTGGGTAATATTATCAACCACTTCAAATTCCCGTCTGCATGGCTGTACGCACTCACCTCTGTTTGCACTTTTTCCAAAGAGATGATGACTCATAAA
>JAUZPC010000266.1 GCA_030706105.1 Bacteroidota bacterium
AAACGTTTGGAAATATTAAAAAGGCTGAAACAAAATGGTTATGATTTTGTAATAATTTATTATGGAGACAGCACAGATATATCCGCTGACGCTAGTATAATATTATTTAGAGATTTAGTTTCCGGAATAACCTTAGCCGAGTCAGACGTGATTCTTGCCAAAAGAGAAAAGATACCATTTAAACAAACCGCCACCACAATGTTCACGTCAGGTACTACAGGCCTGCCGAAAGGTGTTGAGTTCTCAATATATAACTTAATTACAAAAAGGTATGCCAGAGGAGCGGCCTTGCCATTTGTAGGCACTGATGAAATATTGTTATGCTACCTCCCTTTGTATCATACTTTCGGAAGATTTCTTGAAATGCTTGGAATGATTTATTGGGAAGGGACATATGTTTTTGCATATAAGAATGATGCAAATACATTAATGAAGCAGATGAAAGAAATTAATCCAACCGGATTTATAAGCGTCCCTTTAAGATGGAAAGAAATCTTTGATAGAATTAACACCGAGATACATCCGGTTGAAAGGACCAGGAACTCCAAACTTAAGTCATTAAAAAAATATACTGGCGAAAAATTAAAATGGGGACTTTCTGCGGCGGGTTACCTTGAGCCAAAGGTATTTAAATTTTTTAATTCATTAGGTGTTACACTATGCAGTGGTTTTGGAATGACAGAAGCAACGGGCGGTGTAAGTATGACACCAATTGACCAATATATTCCCGATTCCGTGGGCATACCCTTACCGGGAATTAATATAAAGTTTTCCCCGGAAGGTGAGCTGCTAATTTCAGGCCCATATATTGGGAAATATCTTGATGATATGCCATCCACCACAGAAGATAAATGGATATCTACCGGAGATTTGTTTATTCAGGATAATGACCATCATCTCTATATTATTGACAGAGTAAAAGAGATATATAAAAATAGCAAGGGGCAGACCATAGCACCCGCAGCTATTGAAAAGAAATTTGAGAATGTCCCCGGAATTAAGCAAGTTTTCCTTGCAGGAGATATGAAGCCATTTAATGCCCTGCTTATTGTACCCAATCATTCAGATAGTTTTGTGACCAAAGCTTTATTAGAGAATAAGCTTAAAGATTATTATGCATCCTTGATTTCTAATGTAAATAAAACCCTGCACCCTTATGAGCGGATTTTAAAATTCACAGTTCTTGACAGAGCATTTACAGCTGAAAAAGGTGAGCTGACAGCTAAAGGGACTTATAAACGAAAAGTAATTCAGAAAAATTTTGATGCAGAGATTTCTGATTTCTATAGAAAGAGCTCAGTTGAATATAGTTTTAAGGGTTTTACTTTAATAATACCTTTTTGGGTGTTGAAAGATTTAGGACTATCACAAGAAGAATTATTTTTTTCAGACGATGCACTATACAATAAAGATAAAAACATTTATTTAACTATTAAGAGTATACCGAGTATTGAATATATTGATAATCGATTTGATAAGGATTTTAAGTCTGACCTTTTTATGATCGGCAGCTTTATTTATATAATTGAGAATAAAACAATTGACTTAGGCAAGTTTATTTTGCAGCCGTTTTTGTGGCTGGGGAATATTGAATTAATAAATTTTATTGACTGTAAAGAAGAATGGGATATCGGACATTCATCTGTTTCGACTCAGTTATTTGTAGAAAAGCATACTTTTAACTGCATCAATACACCGATAAAACTAAATGACCATTGCTTTAATACCTCGCTAAAAACATTAAATTGTGCAATCATTAAAGCTATTTTCGGGAAAAGCAGCGACGCAGCAAACAATCTGAAGACCTTGGAGAAATATTTAATTAAGGCAGAACCAAATATTGTAAATGTTGTATGCCGAAGACTTGAAACTTTTGCCTTCCACCCTGACTTCAATATTAGAAGCACTGCCTATAAAATACTATTATTAAATCAACCTTATGTAGATTATAATAAATATCTTCCCTCTTTTATACATTCAGGTCTCCCATTTTTAAATAAGTCAGTAATTGAAGAAATTATTTTCAGCAGCTTTAATGATATTAATTTATCTGCCTTAAGGAAAAGATTAGAGGCATATAGAAACGGAATTAAGTGGCCAGTTTCAGCAGAATATGCAAAGCAGTTTAATAAGATATTTGACCTATTGATTTCTTTCGTGCATCACAATCTTTCGGCTTATTCTCAAGTAAGGGCTGAGCTAATTTCCTGGATTTTATATAATAGGGATAAAAACATTTCGGCTAATGCTCAGAAGTTATTTGACAAATTATCAAGATATTTTGAAAGACAGCTTAAGCTTACCCTATTTGAGCAAAACAAAGCAAACTGGTATAGCAGGCTTGTTTTTCAAGAACAAATATCAGGAAGCGAAGAAGACAACTTAAAAAAACTGTTTGCCGGTACAAATTTTTTAAAAGAAGCATTTTTCCTGATTTTCGGGATTGAAAGCTTTAACTTAAAGGATGTTGAAGTCAACGGGATATTTATTTCACGTATCTCCGCAAGCAACAATAAGAACCTTTATAGAATAAGTGTTAATACAATTACTAAGCAGCATTATGATCTAATTCTTTTCAGCAAGCCTAACTTAAATACCGAAAAGACTAAAGAAACAATCTATCTGATGATAAAAATTGCTGATAACACGTCAGGAGACGATATACTGCCAAAACTTGGTAATTTCAGGTCTAAGCGTAGTGTAATTACGTTAGCATATATAAATGAGCTGACACTCTGGGAAAAGATCAGACAAACGACATCAGCTTTAGAAAACATTAAAATTGAGGATGAAATATTAAGATGCGAAATATTATTTAAAAGAGCTATGTCCACTTTTTTCATTTTTCTTAAAAAAGCCGCGTTTGAAGTAATTCCCGGGAATATTTCCCCTTTTAATGTTTTTGTTACAGAACCGTTCTATAAAGAAGGTAAAGGAATTTTATCTATCTCAGGCTGGAAAAAGTTCAAAAATCTGAAGCAACTATTCTTCCCAATGTATATGAATTTTTTCTTTGAAACAACAGCTCACTACCCATGGTTAATGGAAATATTGGATATTAATTGGATATTTGACTCATGCCTTGAAGGACTGGGAGTTTCAGCAGGATTGGAAGTGTTAAACAAATTCAAAGATGAACTAAAACCGGACAATTCATTTGAATCTGAGAGGCTATACCCGGTACTTTTAACATACCTTGATAAAAAAGATTATACTTATTATAAAAGTACAAAGATACTTGGTCCGATGGGAGAATATAATCTCTGGCTTAAAGATAATACAAACGCACTAAAAGCTGACAAGAAAGAGTATTTACTGAATATTTATAAACTTTATTTAATTGAAGGAATGCCTGATATTTCCAGATTTATTTTTCTTTACGAAGCTTATTTTAAATATTTATCTAAAGAAGTAAATAACCATTTCATAAAATTACTGGACTCATTCTATTATTATCCAAGCCAGAACCTAAAGAATAAAGTTGAGCTGAAGGAAATTCAGGATCTGCTTACAGACAAAGACGACTATACATTGTTCAATAAAATGCTATTCCCCGATATGGGAGAGATGCAGCACTTTGAGGTAGTAACTGCCCAAAATACGCCCAACGAAAAATCTTTGATACTAAAAACAATGGTACAAGACCGTTATAGAAATAATTATATCATCAGGCCAACAATTACTCCTTATGAAATTGGCACTTTGCAAAGGCTTTTTGTAATTGATGACTATCCAATAAAATTTGAACCCGACCTCCAGTATTTAGTTATTATGGATGCTGATGAGGAGCATATACTTGGGGGCATCAGTTATAAAGAGAAATATCCGCAGGTAGTACATATTTATGGAATAATGATCAGCCGGGATTTTAGAGACAGAAATCTTGGGAAAGCTCTTATGAATGATTTTTTTTCCCGGTTGAGATCCGAAAATGTAAATACAGTTACCTCTTATATTATACTTAAAAAGTTTTTTGAGTCATTTGGCTTTAGAACTGACAGCAGATGGGGTGGGCTTGTAAAATACCTTTACAGTCAGCCCGCCGCCGGGCAAGCCAGTCAACAGTGATCAGCGAAACAGTAATTGAAATAAGATAACGGCGGCTAATTATTAAAAAGCTCAAAGCAGCAATTATGCTGCTTTGAGCAACTGTTTTATAATGATATATTACAGAGATTTATTCAAAAATTGCTGTTAGTTTTTCGTATTTGGAATGCATATCTTCAACAATTTTTTTGTAATTATCTTTAGTAGATGCTTTTACATCTTTGCAGGCAGCAATTAAATTATCTGCAGCCTTCTCAAATTCAACTTTTTTAGAATCAAGTCTTTTAGATAATTTAGCCGTTTTTATAGCTTCTGCTTTCTTGATAAGTACATCGCTTACGCCAATAATTTTGTCATAATTTTTACCGGGTAAATATTTGTGGTAAACGACATATAATTCCTGATGGAAAGCATCAATTTCTTCGGGATATGGATAAATCACTCTAACCAACATTTCATAATTGCCATGCAGCTTTTCAGCAGCAGTTAATAAAGCATCGTCATTTTTACCCTTTGCAGCTTTGTTATACGCATTAACGGCAGCTTTGAATTCTTTAACTCCGGCTTTCCATTTAGCAACTCTCTCTCTTAAAATTCCGGGCAGTTTAACTGCATATATTTTTTGCTTTTTCATTGACCTCGGTAACATATTCCCTTAATGCCT
>JAUZPC010000267.1 GCA_030706105.1 Bacteroidota bacterium
CAGAAGATAAATTGGAATGATTATTACCCCCTGGAAATAGGAAATTTCTGGAAATATTCGGAAAGCTGGAATTCGGGTATGACTTACAACGAGGTTGTTGAAGTATTATCAGATTCTTTATTGAGTGATGGTCATTTATATAAGACAGTCCGCTCTACTCAAAATGGTCCATCCCCTTATCCAAGTTATAGATGGCAGAGAATAGATGATCTTGGAAATGTGTTTGAATGGTATGGTAATAATGATATTCCAAAACTCAAATACCATCTTAGTGCGTGTGTTGCTGATACGTTTGTTATCCCAAATCGTGATGGATTTTGGAGTATTGATAAAACTTTTTTAGAAAATGCTCCTACTCTCATTGTTGAAAGTCAATCTATAGTATATGCAAAATTATATTATTCGAAAGGAAGAGGTCTTTTTATTTATGCATATGAAGGTGGTATCGTTGGTAATCTAATAGGGTCTATAATTAATGGTATTCATTGGGGTGATACTTCCCCATTAGGCGTTGAGGACGGTGTAAATAAACTAATTACCTACAGTATTTCCCAGAATTATCCAAATCCGTTTAATCCTGCTACAACCATAAGCTATCAATTACCAAAGAACGGCCAGGTAACAATAAAAGTATATGATATGCTTGGCAGGGAAGTAAGAACACTTGTAAATGAAAACAAACCGGCAGGCAACTATAATGTTAGCTTTGATGCAGGCAGCTTAAGCAGCGGCGTTTACATTTACAGAATAGTTGCAGGCGATTATACGGCAGCTAAGAAGATGACGCTTATTAAGTAGTTGTGAAGTTATAAAGTTTGTAAAGTTGAAAGTTTATAAGGTTTGTAAAGTTGCAAAGTTTGTAAAGTTATAAGGTTTGTGAAGTAGTGTTGTGTGCCGGTATTAACGTTTATGTTATGCCGGCATTTTTTTTGTCGTAATTCTACTAAGACAAATTATTTAATAACAATTCATTCCTCAATTATCTCTAATTTCTCTCCAAACATCTACATTTGGTTAATATTAACCATAAAAACATCATAAAAGCGCGTTTTTAGGGCATAAATTACTGGCATATCAATTGTTAATTAGATTAAAAAAAATAATAGAATAACATGGCTGAAAACGAAGAAAAATTAGAAGCAATTAGCGAACCGAAAGCAGGAAAATCAAAATTATTAGTTATCGGCTTGCCATTGTACATAGTCCAGTTGGTGCTGGTATATTTTATTACCGCAAATGTTCTCCTCGGTAAAATGCAGCCTGCTTCCGGCAATGCTAAAGAGGAAGGTAAAGAAACGGCTAAAACAGAAAAAACCGAAATTGGTAAGTTTATCTATTCTATTCAGGATGTAACGGTTAATCCTGCCCTGACTGACGGAAAAAGATATATTCAGGTATCAGTCGGTTTTGATCTTGGCTCTGAGGAACAGAAAAATTCATTTAAGGAAAAAGAAGATTTGATAAAAGATGTCTTAAATTCAACTTTTTCCAGTAAAACATTGGATCAGCTTACAAGCCCAAGTTTTAAGGATACATTAAAAGTTGAAATCTCCGGGCGTGTAAAAAAGGTGTTATCTAACGTTACAATAAATTCAGTTTACTTTAGTAAATATATAATACAATAATATGGCAGAAGTACTTTCACAACAAGAGATAGACCAGCTCCTCAATAAGGTTAAGAGCGGCGATGAACAATTGCCTAATCAGACCGCTGAGCACGAAGCTATTCCATTTGATTTTAGGCTGCCCAACAGAATTTCTAAAAATCAGCTTAGAACAATTAAAAACATACATGATAACTTTGCTGAAAGTTTGGCTTCCTTTCTGGTTTCAAAACTGCAGGCAATTGTTAATATCTCAGTCTCTTCTGTTGACCAGATTTATTATTCAGAGTATGTTCTTTCAGTTTCAAATCCTTCTTGTATATGGACATTCGGCATAAATAACTCTGACATAAAAGGCATTCTTGAGCTTAGTCCGGAATTAGCATTAGTGCTTGTAGATAGAATCTTAGGCGGTAATGGCTCAAGCTCCAAACAAGTAAAGGTAATTACTCCAATTGAACAGAAAGTACTTGGTACTATAGTTGAAAGGATAATGTTCGATCTTAGGAAATCATGGCAGGTTGTAGATAATTTTGAATTTGTTTTGGAAAGATTTGAACCGGATATTGATTTTGCCCAGATAACCTCACAAAACGAGTCCGTTCTTCTTATTTCATTTGAAATTCTTATTGGTGAGCAGTCATTTTTAATGAACTTATGTTTTGCAACTTTCGCTTTTGACACAATTTTAAGCAAGCTTTCATCTCAAAAGCTTTCTCAAATCAGACCCGGAAAATATGTTGGTACAACGGCACAGGAAATTATTACAAACCACTTATACAAAACCTTTCTCCCTGTAAAAGTTGAGTTTGCAAAGACTTCTATCTCTATGCAGGAGCTTATGGCTTTGCAGGCAGGGGACATTATCAGGTTAGATAAAAAACTTGGCGATGATCATCTTGTAAGAATAAGTGATAAAGAAGTATTTGAAGGCAAAATTGGGGTTGTTAATAAGCACAAAGCCATTAAAATTACAAGCAAGTTAACCAGCGATACTCATAAACACATATAAACCTTTATTGGATAGTAAATGGATGAAAATAACTTAAATAATCAGGAAATTTTTTCTGATCCCAACTCCGGCAAAACCACCGGAAAAGTTGAGGGCAGCTTTGCTGACTTTGATGAATTTGATGAGTCCTATGTATCAAACAATTCCTCAAATGATAAAATAAATTTCTTGAAGGATCTGCAGCTTAACGTTTATATTGAGCTTGGAAGAACCCAAATGCAGATTAAAGACATACTTGAGCTTGAAAGAGGATATGTTATTGAGCTTGATAAACTGGCAAGTGAGCCGGTGGATATTTTTGTCAATAATAAAAAAATTGCTGAAGGTGAAGTAGTTGTTATTGATAAGCATTTTGGTATTAGAATAACTAACCTTAACGAAGCTAGCCAAAGACTTAAAGGGATAATGTAATGTGGAATTTTTTAAGCGCTTTTTTACCCTTAATTATTATTATTGGTATTTTATACCTCACTCTCCGGTATGTTAAAAACAGCGGTTTTAATATCAAAGGGCAAAAAGTAAAAAGCTTTAAAATAAAGGTCTTAGCCGGTCATATGATCATGCCAAAAAAGTTTATCTCTGTTGTTCAGGTTGAAGATAAAGTTTTGGTCCTTGGTGTTGGTGAGTCAATTTCATTGCTCAAAGAATTAGACAGCTCCTATGCAAATGTTCCGGATGATCTTGATATTAAGGATAATAAGTTTCAGCATGAAAACTTCATTGCAATTTTAAAGAAAAACATTGGATTAAAATGAAATTAAGGTACTGTTTATATATTTTAATTGGTCTTTTTATTTTTACTGCTTCTGCGGCTGCCCAAACTACTGTCCCTTTTCCCAAAATAGGAATTGATATCGGAACTGCTTCAAGCCCGAAGGACGTCTCACTTACTTTACAGATTTTATTATTGATGACAGTTCTTTCTCTGGCACCTTCAATTTTGATTATGACCACTTCTTATTTAAGAATAATTATTGTTTTCCACTTCCTTAAAAGTGCTCTCGGTACACAGCAGATGCCTCCCAGTCAGTTACTTGCAGGAATTGCACTTTTTATAACCTTTTTTGTGATGGCTCCTACTTGGAATAAAGTAAATACTGAAGCTCTTAAACCTCTGATGGATGGAAAAATGTCCGTGGATTCTGCCCTTACTAAAGGGATGAACCCTATTCGTGATTTTATGTTTAGAAATGTTAGAAATGCCGACCTTGAATTATTTATCGGAATGGCTAATATCAGCCGTCCCAAAACCAGGGAAGATCTGCCGACGTATATTGTAGTTCCGGCATTTGCATTAAGTGAATTAAGAGCCGGGTTTATAATTGGATTCTTTCTTTTCATTCCATTTTTGATGGTGGATATGATTGTTTCCAGTATCCTTATGTCCATGGGTATGATGATGCTCCCTCCAATGCTCATTTCGCTGCCATTTAAAATTTTGTTATTCATTTTAGTTGACGGATGGAATCTGATTGTCGGTTCCGTTGTAAGGAGTTTTTCGTAATGACAGAAGAATTAGTTGTAGAAATATTAAAAGAGGTATTCTATACCACTTTCTTAATCCTTTTGCCTGTTTTGGGCGTCTCTTTAGTGGTTGGTATCATTATATCAATTTTTCAGGCGGCTACATCCATTCAGGAAATGACGCTTACTTTTGTCCCTAAAATATTGATTACGGCCGTCGTCCTGATATTTATGTTTCCGTGGATGATGGAAAAGTTAATTGCTATTACCAACAAACTATTTACGATGTTCATAACGGTCGTGAAATGACCAATATCTTTGTAGTTGACTTTATCTTGGTTCTTATGATATTTCTAAGAATTTCAGCTGCTTTTGTTGTTGCTCCAATTTTTTCTAATCAGGCGTTGCCAACTACTCTTAAAATGGTTCTTGCCTTAACCATTTCGTACATTATCTTTCTTACGATAAATCGCGAACCGAACACTATCCAAATTAATCTTTTCTCTTTGTTCTTCAATGGACTAAAAGAAGTTATGACAGGTCTGCTGCTTGGTTTTATGCTGAATTTTGTATTTTATGGTATAAATTATGCAGGAACTTTAATAGGCTTTGATATGCAGCTTACC
>JAUZPC010000268.1 GCA_030706105.1 Bacteroidota bacterium
AGTTGAATCTTTTTCCGAAACATCAACCATAACGGCTTTTCCATTTTTATCTATATGGCTAAGTTCCTGCATATTACCCTCCAATTCTAAACATATTATTTTTGTTTGCTTTCAACAATTCATCTATCTCAGGATGCTTTAGTTTTTTTTCTAATAAACTACTTCTAATTATTTCTGCAATATCGCTATCGGAAAAACCGGAATCCCTTACATACTTTTTAAGATTTATTTCGTCTGACAGATTGGAAAACAAACACAATTTCAGATGCCCATCGGATGTAATTCTCAGCCTGTTGCAGTCACTGCAAAAGTCATCCGATATTGAGCTTATAAAACTTACTTTAACATTACTTCCTTTTACAATATAATCCTTCGCTACACTCGCTTCATTGTTGGATATGGGTGTTATATCAGCATAGGATTTAACAATATTAATTATTTCCTTCATGGAAATAAAATAATCTTTATTCCAGCCATTACCAGAAAACGGCATATATTCTATGAATCGAATGTTAATTCCGTATTTCTCAACATATCGCAAGAAATCCGGAATTTCATTTGTATTCAAATTCTTCATAACCACAGTGTTAATTTTTACGCTTTTAAACCCTTTATTTACCGCACAATCAATAGCTTCCAGTACACTTGATAAAGAATCCGAGCCGGTAATTTTCCTGAATTGCTCTTTATTCAGCGTATCAAGACTTATATTTAGATAATCTATTCCATTTTCTTTTAAAATATCTATTTTATTTTTTAACAAGAGTCCATTAGTGGTAATTCCAAGTTTAAAAGGGTACTCCTTTTTAATTAAATTAAGCGAAGTAAAAAATGTTTCGATATTTTTTCTGACGAGAGGCTCTCCGCCTGTAAGCCGTATTTTATTAAAATTGAGGTCCCTGACAAAAATACTAATCAAGCGCTGTGTTTCTTCATAAGTAAGCAGTTCAAATTTAGGCGTATGCTTAAAGTCAGCTCCCTCAGGATTACAGTAACTGCAGTTTAAATTACACATATCTGTAAGAGAAACTCTTAAATAGTTATGAATTCTTCCGTATTTATCTTTTAATATACCCACTTAGACTGATATTTCACTTTAATAATTTTGCATAATTCCATTTATAATATCACTGATTATTTAGCTGGTAAACTTATGCAATAATATAAATTTAAGAAACACAAATAAAAAGACAAAGAAATAATTAAGGATTTTGTTAAACAATCCCGTCAAAATTGCGATAATAAAAATGAACTTTAGCTTTTAAAGAATGAATTAATAAAAAATTAATTATATATAAAGGTGATTTAATGATTAAAAGAACAATACTATGTGTAATAATGCTATTTTCGTTTGTTTATCCTCAAATAAAAATTAGTGGTGATGCAAGAATACGCCCTCGCTATGACATAAATGATAAAACCCCAAGTAACGGGACTAAATCTATGGATTTTTATTATATGTATCGCGCCAGAATTAGAATGAGTGCCGACTTAGATGAAGGATGGATGTTCAATACTATGCTATCTCATAATGGTATTTCCAATTATAGTATTTTTGATGCGGGCGATTATCCTGACGTTTCAGGAGTTAACCAGTCCACAGCAAAACCCACTTCAAATGAAAATTCCAGACGGGCAACTGTCTCTTTTGCAGAGTTATATTTCGGGAAAGAAGTTGAAAAATATGGTTTCAGAATAGGTCTATTCCCATTGGGAGCCATGAATAATCCTGTATATGATTTACATTATTACCCTGTTAAAATGGTAGATATTCCGTTCTATGTATATAATGCAGATGGAGCATATGGTTTATCCGGATATATCAAAACAGATGTAGGTAAATTTGGTGCAAAAGTGTTGGTTGAAGACGCAAAAGGTAAATATGAAGAAAATTCTTCAGGAAAAGTATTATACGATATTAAAGACCAATACACGGTAGAGTTGAACTATACAGTAGATGCAGGCGGTTTTGTTATAGCTCCGATGGCAATGATAAGCATATCTGATGATTCAGTTTCAGCTCCAAACACTTTTGGGTTAAACCTTACTTCCCCCAAATTTAGCGGTTTAACAGTAAGCGCAACAGCAGCATATTCAATACAAGACAGAACAGATTTAAGAGCTACACAAGAACCCGGCTACCCGGTATCCAAATACAATGCTTATTTATTAAGACTAAAATTAGCCGGAGCTTTAGGCCCGGGAAACATAGTAGCTTGGTTTGATTATGGACGTTTAACTGAAAAATTAAAGCTGACTGATAATAAATACGATTTTTATTTTACTTGGATCGGATACGAAATACCTGTTTATAAATCCCCCAAAGGATCTTTCTCAATTACCCCTGAAATTCGTTACGGAAAGTTTGATAAAAACTCAACTTCTGCTTCAAAGAGAATTAAGTCAGAAGTCAATTTTGACATTAAATTTTAGGAGGATAATATGAAATTTCAGTTTAAGAATATCACGCTGCAAAAAAAATTATTAACATTAATTAGTTTTACTTTTGTACCCTTGTTAATACTCTTGCAGTTTTATGTATTGCCAAAAGTTGAAACAAAATGGTATGAAAACAAATATACTGCAACTAAAAATTTAGTTGAATCAGTATATAACACAATGGAATACTACAATAAAATGGTTCAAAGCGGTGAGATCCCTCTTGAAGAAGCCAAGAAGAATGCTGCAGAATTTATTTCCGCACAACGTTATGACGGTGATAATTACTATTGGGTGTTTGACGAAAATCAGATATTGATTGCTCATCCGCTTCGCCCAAAAAGTGTAGGCAAAGATATGTCTTCATCAGTAGATGCCAATGGTATGAAACTGTATGGCGCGTTTGTTGATGAATGCAAGCAATCCGGTGAAGGTTTTGTAAAATACGATCAGCTAAAACCGGGAGTAAAAGAACCGCAGCCAAAGGTATCGTTTGTTAAATTATTTAAGCCATGGGGCTGGATTGTAGCAACGGGAGTATATTTAAATAATGTTGACGACGATATTTCTTCATTTAAGACAACAATCTATATATCTCTATTGCTTGCTTTGTTGCTTGCATATATTATAGGATTACTAATATCCAACGCAATTGCCAAACCTATTAAGGAACTGAGTTCTAAAGCTGAAATGGTTGCAGCGGGTAATTATGATGTTTCCATAAATGTTGAATCAAAAGATGAAATTGGCAAATTAGCTACCGTATTAGGCTCAATGATCACTAATATTAAAGTATCGCTTGAGGAAGTAAATTCTCAGAAAGCGGTTGCTGATAAAGCTGCTCAAAACGCGGAAATGCTAAGCACCCAGTCACAAGAACAAGAAAAATACCTTCAAAGGAATGTTGAAAAACTTTTGATTGAAATGGAAAAATTCGCTTCCGGCGACTTAACAGTTTCTGTTAGTCTTGAAAAGAGTGGTGATAATGTAGGCAAACTATTGGATGGCTTTAATAAAGTAGTTTCAAATTTCCGTGAAATACTTGTTAAAGTTAGTGAATCAGTGCAGGCCACTTCAAGTTCAAGCGCTCAGATATCTTCAAGTGTAGAAGAAATGTCAGCAGGTGCTCAGGAACAGTCCACACAAACGGCTGAAGTTGCTTCATCGGTTGAAGAAATGACACAAACTATTCTTGAGACTTCAAATCATACACGCGAAGTTGCAGATAAATCTCAGGAGACAGCGGAAAATGCAAGAGCCGGTGTTGCAAAAGTTTTTGATACAAAAAAAGGAATGGATAATATTTTTGCTTCAACTGAACAGACCGGTAAAATTATTTCAACCTTAGCACAGAAGACGGACCAAATTGGCGAGATTACTCAGGTAATTGATGACATTGCTGATCAAACCAATTTATTAGCTCTTAATGCAGCCATTGAAGCTGCAAGAGCCGGCGAACAAGGACGCGGTTTTGCTGTTGTAGCTGACGAAGTAAGGAAACTTGCCGAAAGAACAACCAAGGCAACTAAAGAAATTGCAGATACCATAAAAGCCATTCAAGATGGTGTACATGAAGCAAATGTTTCTATGGTTGAAGCAACTAAAACAGTTCAGGTTGGCCTTAAACTTACTGAGGAAGTTGAAAGTTCACTTAAAAAGATAGCAGATGATGCAATTTCTGTAAATGACCTTGCAGCACAAGTTTCTGCTTCAAGCGAAGAACAATCCAAGGCAGCTGAGGAAATTAGCAGGAGTATTGATGGTATTAATACCATTACTCAAGAAAGTGCTAATGGAGTCCGCCAAATAGCAAGTGCTACTGAAGATCTGAACAGACTTACGGAAAATCTTTATCACTTAGTTGCAAACTTTAAAATATTTGAAGAAGAATTAAAGAAAAAGAATCAAGTGACAGCAAGGACATATTAGGAACAATTGTTTTTGATGTCATAACACTAAGTTAAATTAGTTATAATGCCTCATTACATTTTGTGTATATGAGGCATTTTTATGTTACTGTTTATTAATATAATTAAGTACACCATTAATAAAAGTTAAGGGATGTGGAGGATTACCGGGAATATACAGATCTATTTTAGTTTCCTCTAAAAATTTTCTATTTATTGCCGGGCTGTCTTTAAAGAGCCCTCCGCTAATTGCATCCACCCCGCAAAGGATTACTATTTTAGGATCAGGAGTTGCCTCATGGCAAATCTGCAAGGGAATGGCCATGTTTTCTGAGATTGGCCCGGTAATTACAA
>JAUZPC010000269.1 GCA_030706105.1 Bacteroidota bacterium
AAAAATACTTCCTGCAAACCCCGATTATTCAATTAAAAATGAAATTGATGCAGAAGGCAGAATACTTGCCCCGGGATTTATTGATATACATATACAAGGTGCCGGAGGTTGTGATATCCTTGACGGAACTGCAAAAAGCCTAGAGACATTATCCTCAACATTAGCAAAATTAGGTACAACCGGCTATTTAGGCACTTCCGTTTTCATGGCCGATTCCGAAAATAATCATCTTAATAATGCAAATAAGTTTTTTAACAAATCTTTAAGCGGGGCAACTCTGTTAGGAGTGCATTTAGAAGGTCCATTCATAAATCCCAAAAAGAAGGGAGGGCTTTCAAAAGATGCAATTTTTCCACCATCAAAAGATGTTTTAAATAACGTATTAGAGAAGACTAAAGATTCACTTAAGCTAATGACTCTTGCCCCGGAGCTTATAGGGAACAAGGAAATAATCATAGAACTATTAAAGAACAATATTATCCCTTCCTTTGGGCACTCGGATGCTAATTATATCGAAGCGAAAGAAAGCTTTGAAATCGGGATAAAGCATGCAACACATATTTTTAATGCTATGAATCCCATACACCACCGCGAGCCGGGACCTATTACTGCAATTTTTGAGAACCCTGAAGTTACATCTCAAATTATCAGCGATGGGCATCACTTACATCCGGCAATTGTAAATCTGATTTACAAAAACACCGGATATGAAAGATGCATCTGCATTACAGACGGAATGCAGGCAATGGGGCTTCCGGAAGGCAATTACTTATATAATAACCGTGAATATGTTTCAAAAAACGGTGCGGCCAAATATCATGATGGAACGCTTATCGGCTCTACCACAAGCTTAGGCAATATAGCTTATAAATTTATGGAATTTACAGGATGTACAATTAAGCAGGCAATTGATACAATTACCTTTAATCCGGCAAAATTATTAAATTTGGAAACCGGGATCGGAAGTATTCAAGAAGGCTTAGATGCTGATTTAGTCATTCTGGATAAAAAATTTAGTGCGCTTGTAACGCTGGTTAAAGGATTTGTTGTGCATGATTCATTATATTTACATAACTAAAAATGGAGTATAAATGGACTTAGGATTAAAGGGTAAAACCGTTCTTATTACTGCAGGCAGTAAAGGGATTGGACAGTCTATAGCTGAAGCTTTTGCCGAAGAAGGCTGCAACGTTGCTATTTGTTCCAGAAGTAAAGAGAATCTGGAAGCCACGTCGGCTGATATTAAGAAAAAGTACAACGTAGAACCATTTTGGTGTATTTGCGATTTGAATAATGGCAAAGATATAGAGAATACTTATAACCTGGTAAAGAAACAATTTGGCAAAATTGATATTTTGGTAAATAATTGCGGGGGCCCCGCTCCCGGAATGTTCAGTGAATTATCTGAACAAGACTGGCAGTCAGCTTTTGAACAAATTTTGCTATCAATTATTCGCTTTTGCAATCTGGCTATTCCTGATATGATAATTAAGGAATGGGGACGAATAATCAACATTACTTCCGTTTCAGTTAAACAGCCAATTGAAAACCTGATGTTATCTAATTCATTACGCAGCGGCGTAATAGGTTTTGCAAAGTCATTAAGCAATGAAGTTGCTAAGTATAATATTACTGTAAATAACATTGCACCCGGTTACACATTAACAAACAGGCTTTATGAATTAGCCGTTCTTAGATCCAAAAATGAAAATCAAAGCCATGAAGAGTATTTAGCAGAAATGGCCAAGCATATTCCGATGAACAGGCTTGGGCGTCCGGAAGAAATAGCTGCTGCCGTAGTATTTTTATCTTCATGCCGGGCAGGTTACATTACGGGTAATACTATACAAGTTGACGGTGGCTGGGTTAAAGGTTTATATTAATTTTTTTTAACTTTCCTCATAAGTAGAGGACAATACTATGATTAAACAAATTGAAATTGTTACTCCCCCTGATTTTATAAACGATAAAGATTACCTTTATCGTGCCACTGCAAAATCCTTAAGATGTAATATATCTGAGCTGAAAGCCGTAATACCTGTCAGGCGCTCAATAGATGCCCGCTCAAAAAATCCCGTATTTAGAATAATGGTGGAGGCATTTATAAATGAAAATCCGCCTGAGTTAAACAAAGCAATTGAATACCGGCACACTACTGATACTAAAAAAGCAATAATAATAGGCAGCGGACCGGCAGGCTTGTTTGCAGCATTAAAACTATTAGAGCTTGGAATTAAGCCTATTGTATTTGAGCGCGGAAAAGATGTTCAGGAAAGACGTAAAGATTTAAGAAATATTCAGCAAATGAATATTGTAAATCCTGACTCTAATTACTGCTTTGGAGAAGGTGGCGCCGGCACATACAGCGACGGAAAACTTTATACCAGATCAACTAAAAGAGGAGATGTTAAAAAGATTCTCAACATCTTTGTAAACAACGGGGCACATTCTGATATTCTAATAGATGCGCATCCCCATATTGGTTCTAACAAATTGCCGGATGTAATAAAATCCATGCGTGAAACCATTCTTAGCTTTGGAGGTGAAGTTCACTTTAATTCTAAAATGACGGATCTGCTGCTGGACGGAGAAAAGATCAAGGGTGTAATTATTAATGAATCCGAAGAGCATTTGGCTGATGCTGTTATATTGGCTACCGGTCACTCTGCAAGAGACATATATTATTTACTGGAAAAGAAAAAAATCTATTTAGAAGAAAAGCCTTTTGCAATGGGGGTACGAATTGAACATCCGCAGGCGCTGATAAATGAAATTCAATATCATTCTAAAGATTATAACCGAAACCTGCCCGCTGCAAGCTACAGTTTAAAATGCGATATTGAAGGGAGAGGGATTTATTCATTCTGCATGTGCCCAGGGGGGATAATCATACCGGCCGCGACCTCCCCCGGAGAGATAGTTGTAAATGGAATGTCATTGAGTAAAAGGAATTCACCTTTTGCAAATTCAGGTTTTGTGGTTACTGTTAAGGAAGAAGACTGGAAAAAATACAGTGATAAAAAACCCTTTGGGGCATTATTGCTTCAGCAGGAAATTGAGCAGCTTGCTTTTAAACTTGGCAACAACACGCAGTCAGCCCCGGCACAAGTAGTGACTGATTTTGTAGAAGGGAAAATATCAACTTCACTGAATAAAACCTCATATATACCGGGGATAGTCTCTGCCCCACTGCACGAAGCTTTGCCTAAATTTATCACTCAAAACTTACGGGATGCATTAAAAATATTTGACCGGAAAATGAGAGGTTATTATACAAGTGAAGCCCAAATTCTGGGTGTGGAGAGCCGTACAAGTTCACCGGTTAGGATACCGCGTAATGAAGATTATATGCATATAAACATTTCAGGTTTATTCCCTGCCGGTGAAGGAGCAGGTTATGCCGGTGGAATTGTTTCAGCAGCTATTGATGGCGAAAACGCAGCACAGGCAGCGGCAAAATTAATAATGGCATAGCAGCATTAGCAGAATACATTTCAACCTCAAGCAGTTTATAAAAAAAGCCCCTGATAAAATAGAATTATCAGGGGCTTAATTTTTAATCAGAATGTAAAGTTGATTAACTGCATCCTGAGGTAGAACCGCAAGTCATACACTTTAAGCACGTACCGTTACGCACCATAGTTAAGCTTTGGCACTCAGTACAGACATCACCCGTATAACCGCGCTCAATTGCCTGTTTAACTTTATGCGTCATGGCAGAGCTTGCACTGTTAGATGAAGATTCAATCATTCTGGTGTTAGGCTTCTGAGCATGCTGATCCAGTACAATCATACGCTCACTAACAACCTCTTCGCTTATATAATCATTATCAGCAGACTTCTTTAATTTAGCAGCCGGCTGCCCTCCATTGTTTGCAGGGGGATCCACGTGAGCTAAATCCGTTCTTCCCAGATAATTAACTGCCAACTCTCTGAATATATAGTCAATAACGGAAGTGGACATTTTTATTCTGTCATTACCGCTTACCATACCGCTTGGCTCAAAGCGTGTGAAGACAAATGCATCCACAAACTCTTCCAAAGGTACGCCATGCTGCAAACCTAATGAAATTGATATTGCAAAACAGTTAAGAAGACTTCTAAAAGCAGCCCCCTCCCTGTGCATATCAATAAAAATTTCGCCAAGCTGACCGTTATCATATTCACCGGTCCTGATATAAACAGACTGTCCGTTTATTTTAGCTTTTTGGGTATAGCCGCTTCTTCTATCCGGGAGACGGCGCCTGTGAGCTATATATCTGTGAATAATTCTTTCGGCTACTTTTACAATATCATTCTGCTCTTTCTCTTCCATAATAGCTTCGAGCTCTTCATCAGAAATTGTATTAAGAGGCTGAGAAAGTTTAGACCCGTCTCTATATAGCGCATTCGCTTTAATGCCAAGTTTCCATGACTGTAAGTATGCATCCTTAACGTCCTCAATAGATGCAGAGTTAGGCAGATTTATGGTTTTAGAAATAGCTCCGCTTATAAACGGCTGGGCAGCAGCCATAACTCTTATATGAGCATTCGGGCGGATGAATCTTGTACCTTTTTTTCCGCACTTGCTGGCGCAGTCAAAAACAGGATAATGTTCATGTTTCAAGAAAGGAGCACCTTCTATGGTCATTGTACCGCAGACATAATCATTGGCAGATGATACTTCCTGTTTTGAGAAACCTATTTCCTG
>JAUZPC010000027.1 GCA_030706105.1 Bacteroidota bacterium
GGTTGTTTTCGTCATAAGTATTTATGTATACACTGTCAGTAGCTGCTTTTGACTTATTTGCATCTTTCATAATATTAGCATCTGATTGACATCTGTTTTGCTCATCGTTAGATGATTTTGCCATAACAAATCCTATATAATTATAAAATATAAACTAATTAAAACTTGCTAAATTACCAAAACAATTTAGTGATAAGGCAGTCGTAATAAGGTGTGTTGATTGATTTCACTTGTATTTGCCGCACGGTTGCAGCTAAACCTGTAATATTGTTAATCGTTAATTTAGTAACAAAAAAAAGGACGCACTTCAAAAAGAAATGCGTCCCATCAATAACTAATTACTATTAACTGTTTATACTAAGCCCTGATCTAACATAGCATCAGCAACTTTCAAGAAACCTGCAATATTTGCACCATTAACATAGTTTCCTGGTGTTCCATATTTTTCAGCTGTGCTTAAGCAAGTGTCATGAATGTCTTTCATAATGCGATGTAATTTCTGGTCAACTTCTTCTGCTGTCCAGTTATATCTCATACTGTTCTGAGACATTTCAAGGCCTGAAGTTCCAACACCACCTGCGTTAGCAGCTTTACCAGGAGCAAACATAATACCGGCAGCGGTAATCATTTTGTAAGCTTCAAGTGTGGTAGGCATATTAGCAGCTTCAGTCAGGCACATAACTTTATTGTTGATAATAGCTTTTGCATCCTCAACACCAATTTCATTCTGAGTAGCACAAGGAATAACAACATCAGTTTTAATACCCCAAGGTCTCTTGCCTGCATAGAATTCGCATTTGAATTTGTCAGCATAATCTTTAATTCTATCGTTAGCGCTGGCTCTAAGATCAAGTAAATAATCAATCTTTTCACCAGTTACACCGTCTTTATCATAAATAAATCCGTCAGGTCCGCTAAGTGTTACAACTTTTCCGCCTAATTGAGCGATTTTTGTAGCAGCACCCCAGCATACGTTTCCAAATCCGGAGAGAGCAAAAGTTTTACCTGCAACTTCTTGGCCTTTGGTTTTTAACATTTCCTGAGCAAAATAAACTGCACCATAACCGGTAGCTTCAGGGCGAACTAAAGAACCACCCCAGTTTAAGCCTTTACCTGTTAAAACACCGGTAAATTCATTCTTTAATCTCTTGTATTGACCAAATAAGAAACCGATTTCACGTCCACCTACACCAATGTCACCGGCAGGAACGTCTGTGTTAGGGCCAATATGACGGAATAGTTCAGTCATAAAGCTCTGGCAGAATCTCATAACTTCATTGTCAGATTTACCTTTAGGATCGAAGTCAGATCCACCTTTACCACCGCCCATAGGCAATGTAGTTAAACTATTTTTAAATACTTGCTCAAAAGCTAAGAATTTAAGAATACCTGGTGTAACAGAAGGATGGAATCTTAAACCGCCTTTATAAGGGCCGATGGCTGAATTCATCTCAATGCGATAACCGCGGTTAATATGAATTTCGCCTTGGTCATCCTGCCAAGGAACACGGAAGGTGATCATTCTTTCAGGCTCTACCATTCTTTCTAAAATTTTAGCTGAGCGGTATTCTTGATGACGTTCCAAAACTAGTTCCAGCGAATCAAATACTTCTTCAACTGCCTGATGAAATTCAGGTTCGTTAGGGTTTTTGGTCTTTACTTCAGCCACTAACTTTTTAACATACTCTGACATAAGATCCTCTTATTTTTGTTTGTTTATAAGCCCAAATAGGGTAAATTGTTTTAATTATTAATTCTATCTGTTGTATTAATTTTTCGGAAAATAAAAATTGACAGTATTTTTGGGAAAAGGCATGCTGTATGATATGTCTTGTAAATAAGGCGAAATTTAAGCTTATCCTTATCCCACGGGAGTATATCTTTGATACTCTTTGTTTTAAAGAGTGAGTTTGAGTGTTCGTAAAATACTCGGAATTATTATTTTTTATTACACTAAATTACTAATAAATAATTCAAAAACTCAAATGTTTTTTAACATTTTTTAGTAACTACACTATACAATAAATCCCAAGTTTTAATAAACTTAAGGCAAGGTACAGCAATATTTTATTTTATTAAGCCCATTATTCCTATTCGTTAATTATTAAATATATTATAGGCTAAATTCATATAAAAATATTTTTGTCTATTAATTATTATTTTGTATCACAGTCCTAACTGTTTTTACAATTATTTAGGGAAATTAGCATATATTATTGCTAAGTATTAGAATCCGAGTTAAAAAAGCGGTTGACCGGGTCTTTTTTTTAATACCTTGCAATTTGGCTAAAATTATCGTAATTTTAATGACAGTAAATTTTGGTGCCCTAAAAAGGGCATTTTTTATTTATGCTTCAAAATATGAACAAACTTAAAGAAAATATTGCCGAAATTGCCAGCGAAGTGATCGAAAGGCATAACTTTTTCATCATCGAATTAGTCTTTAGAGGTACGCCAAAAACTTATGTAATAGAGATTTATATCGATGGTGAAAAGAATGTATCTGCTGATGATTGTGCCGAAGTAAGCAAAGACATTGTGCAGATAATAGAAGAAAAGAACATAATTGAAGGATCTTTTCGCATCGAGGTTTCTTCTCCCGGAGTTGATAGGCCATTATTATTCTTAAAGCAATATTTTAAACATATAAATAGAAAATTTGATATCTCGTATAATGAAGATGAAGAGATAAAAAAAATGAAAGCAAGGCTTATCTCTATTGAAGGTGAAAATTTACTTTTTGAAAAAGAAAACAAAGATCTAATTAAAATAAATATTAATAACATAATTAAAGCTAAAGTAATAGTTAGTTTTTCTTAACGGAGGTACTGGAAATGAATTCAGATATAGTTGAATCCTTTTCTCAAACAGTTAAAGATAAAAGTATTGATAAAGACGTTCTGGTTGACATTCTCGAGGATATTTTTGGTCTCTTAATTCGGAAAAAGTATGGTGAAGATGCCAAATATGACGTAATTGTTAATATGGATAGAGGCGATATCGAAATATTTCTCGAGAGAGAAATTGTTGAAGTTGTTGAAAATCCAAATACTCAAATAAGTATTGACGAGGTTAATCAGCGCGGTAATGATGATGAACTGGATATTGGCGATGATTATGTTGAAAAAATAAATCTTGCTACTTTAGGAAGAAGATTAATTACTCTTGCTAAACAGAACTTAGGTCAAAAAATCAGAGAACTTGAAAAAGAGAATACTTTTGCTGAATATAAAGATCTGATTAATGAAATTGTTGTTGGTGATATTTATCAAATTAAGAAAAATGAAATCCTTGTAAACCATAATAAGAAAGAATTGTTTCTTCCCAGAACGGAACAAATACCGTTTGAAAAGTATAAAAAGGGGGCAACAATTAGGGCAATTGTCAAAGAGGTTAGAAAAGGCCCAAATGGCCCTACCGTTGTAATTTCCCGTTCCGATAATGAGTTTTTGAGAAAATTATTTGAAATTGAAATTCCTGAAATTTATGATGGAATTATTGAGATAAAAGCTATTACAAGAGAGCCTGGAGAAAGGGCCAAAATAGCAGTTGAATCTCAGGATAAACGAATAGATGCAGTTGGTGCCTGTGTCGGTATGAAAGGTGTTCGTATTCATGCGATTGTAAGAGAATTAAATAATGAAAATATTGATGTTGTAAATTATAGTGATGACCCGGCAGTATTTATTCAACGCGCTTTGGCTCCGGCTAAACTGAAAAAAATTGAGTTAGATACAAAAAATAAGAAAGCCACTATTACAGCCGCTTCTGACCAAGTGTCCATGATTGTAGGCAGAAATGGTGTTAATATTCGTCTGGCTATGAAACTTACGGGTTATGAAATAGAAATCATTCGTCAGGAAAAATTACTTGAAGAATACGAAGAAGATATTGAATTGTTTGAGCTTAAAGAAGAGCTTGGTAATGATATCTATGAATTACTAATTAATAATCGGTATGATACTGCTCTTGAAGTCCTGATGGCCGGTCCTGAAAAATTAAAGGAAGTTGAAGGCTTAGATGATGATAAAATAGCAGAAATAATTGAAATCATTAAATCGCAATTTGAGGAAGAAGAGTAGCTAAATTATAGAAACTAATATGGCAGAAATTAAAGAAAAGAAAATACGCGTAGCAAAATATGCGGCAGAAATAAATCTCTCGGCAGAACAATTGATTGATTTCCTTTCAAAAAAAGGTTTTGAAATTAAATCTATCAATTCTCCTTTAACTGATGTGATGATTACTGAAATAAATAATCATTATAAAAAGGATATTGAAAAAACCGAAAAGCATAATAAAAAAATTGCTGAGATAAATAAAAAGCGTTTTGACGATAAAAAAGTTCCAAAAGAACTTGTTGTAGAGGTTAAAGCAGAGCCTGATGCTGCCATAGAAATACCGGTCTTGACTGAGGTTGAGGCTGAGCCTGTTGAGGCGCAAACCTTCCCCGATAATGAAGTAAAAGAGGAAACGCAAGAAGTTATTGCTGAGCCTTTAGATAAATCAGTTCAACCGGCTGAGGAAGTTAAAACTCCTCTTGAGACCCCTGTACGGGAAGTAACCGGAGAACCTGAAATAAAGGTTGAAGAAAAACCTGAAAGTGAAATAGTTAGCGAAAAACCGGTTGAAGCAGTCAAAGAGATTGCGGCTGTTGAAGCTGAAGAAATTAAAAGCGAACCTATAACACAAGTTAAAATTGAAGATAAAACTATTAAAGAAACTATACCTGTAAAAGTTGAAGAAACTAAATTGTTTGATGAAGGTCCGGAAGTTATTGCAGAACCCGAAGCAAAGCCTTTTAAACCATTTATTTCTCCAAAGGATCTGGAAGCCAGTAAACGCAAAGGTCTAAACGTAATTGGAAAAATGGATTTAGAGGAGAAAAAGAAAAAGCCCCTGCATAGAAAAGATGATCATCATTTCGGTGACAAGAAGGGTGAAAAACGCTTCGAGAAAAAGAAATTCCCTGATGATAAAAGACCTGAAGACAGGAAACCGGAAGTTAAAAAACCGACCGATAAAAAACAATTTGATGTTGTGCAGACTGCTGCGCAAGAGTCTGAATTGAAGAAAAAGAAAAAGCCGAAGACTAAGAAGAAGGTCGAAACAGTTGCGGGTCCGGAAGAAAGCCCAATTGTTAAAAAGCGTAAAAAGATTAAAAAGTTTGAAGTTGATCAGAAGGACGTTAAAGAAGCTATCCGTAAAACAATGCTTGCTATGGATGATTCAGGTGTTCAAGATCGTGCCAAGTTAAGACAAAAGAAACGTAAAGAGCGCGAAGAAAAAGAAGAAAAAATTGCTGAACAAAAGCAAATGGATTCAAATAAAATTGCAGTTACCGAGTTTATTGCAGTTAATGAACTAGCCAATCTGATGAGTGTAAGCGTTAGTGAAGTGATTTCAAAATGTATTCAGTTAGGTATAATGGTTTCTATAAATCAGCGCTTAGATGTTGAAACTATTACGTTAGTGGCTGATGAATTCGGATTTGAAGTAGAATTCCAAAAAGAATATACTGCAGAAGCTTTAGAAGATACACCTGATGATCCTGAATCTTTAATTTTCAGATCTCCTGTTGTTACTATTATGGGTCATGTTGATCATGGTAAAACCTCTTTGTTGGATTATATAAGGAATGCGAACGTTGTTGCCGGTGAATCCGGAGGTATAACTCAGCACATTGGAGCTTATCGCGTTGATGTTGGAAACGGAAAAACAATTACTTTCTTAGATACACCTGGTCATGAAGCTTTTACAGCAATGAGAGCCCGTGGTGCAAATTTGACAGATATAGTTGTTCTTGTTGTTGCTGCGGATGATGCTGTGATGCCTCAGACTGTTGAAGCTATAAATCACGCACAGGCTGCAAATGTACCTATTGTAATAGCGGTTAATAAAATTGATAAACCCGGTGCTAATATAGATAAAATTAAACAGCAGTTGGCTGAAAGAAATATTTTGGTTGAGGACTGGGGAGGAAAGTATCAATGCGTACAAATTTCTGCTAAAACAGGATTGAATGTTGACGTACTGCTTGAAAAAATACTTCTTGAGTCTGAAATGCTCGACCTTAAAGCTAATCCGAATAGAAGTGCCAGAGGTGCTGTAGTTGAATCGGAACTTGATAAAGGGCGTGGAATTACCGGTACTATTCTTGTCCAAAAAGGTACACTTAAAGTGGGCGATCCTTTTGTCGCAGGTATCCATTTTGGCAAAGTTAGGGCAATGTTTGATGAGAGAAACGTAAAAGTATTTGAAGCCCCTCCTTCAACACCAGTGTTGGTTTTAGGGTTTGAAGGTGCTCCACAGGCTGGTGACACATTTGTAGCTTTGGAATCAGAGCGTCAGGCACGTGAAATATCAATCAAACGCCAGCAGCTAAAACGCGAGCAGGATCAGAAACAAATTCATCATGTTACCTTGGATGAAATTGCACAGCAAATTAGTATTGGCGGTGTAAAAGAGCTCCCATTAATTGTTAAAGGTGACGTTGACGGATCCGTTGAAGCAATTTCTGATTCTCTGATGAAACTTTCTAATCAGGAAGTTATTGTAAGAGTTATTCATAAAGGAGTTGGTGGTATATCTGAAAGTGATATCCTACTGGCTGCTGCTTCTAATGCTATTGTAGTTGGTTTCCATGTGAGACCAAATCTTAATGCCCGCAAGTTAGCTGAAAACCAAAAAGTTGACATCAGATTATACAATGTTATTTATGATATAATTAACGAAGTAAAATCTGCTTTGGAAGGTTTACTGTCTCCTGTTATTTCAGAAGAAGTTGTTGCAACCCTGGAAATCAGAAATACATTTAGAGTCCCTAAATTTGGTAATGTTGCAGGATGCCAAGTGCTTGATGGCAAAATTACAAGAAATAGTAAAGTTCGCCTTGTTAGAGATGGTATTGTTATCCATGAAGGCGAAATTGCTACTCTTAAAAGATTCAAAGAAGATGTACGCGAAGTTGATGCCGGTTATGAATGCGGTCTAAATCTCGCTAATTTTAATGATATAAAAATAGGCGACATTATTGAAGCTTATAAAATTGTTGAAACTAAAAAGAAATTGGTTTAATACTTTCCAAGTCATTACTTCCAGGAAATTAGAAACCATATTCTGATGTAAAAATTATCCGGATTAAGATTATTATTCTTAATTCGGATTTTATTTAAAGCGCAGAGTAGTTAGTTTAGTTATTCCGCAAAGATATTGCGGAAATCTGTTCATTTATAAAATGAAAAAATAAGATGCCATATAGAATTGATAAAGTTGAAAATTTAATTAAAGAAGAAATCAGCTTGATTTTTTTAAATAAATTTAATGATCCAAAGGATAGCCTAATAACTATTACAAAAGTTAAAGTTACTCCGGATTTAAAATTAGCCAAAATCTATATCTCTGTTTTTGACAAGTTAAAACGGGATATTGTAATGGAGAAAATTAAAGCAAAAGCCGGTATAATTCGCTCTGAATTAGCTCACAGAATAAGAATTAAGTTTACGCCGGAGCTGAATTTTTATGTAGATGATACTATTGATTATGTTGAGAAAATTGAAGGATTAATTAAAAAAATACATAAAGATGATAACTAAAAGCAACTGTGAGCTTGCAAATACTGATTTTAATTTAGGGGAAGTACTGCTTATTGATAAACCGATGGACTGGACTTCTTTTAAAGTAGTTAATGTGGTTAGGAAGCATTGTAAAGCAAAAAAAGTCGGTCATGCCGGTACATTAGACCCAAAGGCCACCGGGCTTCTTATTTTATGCACAGGGAAAAAGACAAAAGAAATTACTACTTATCAGGATTTAGGAAAAACTTATACCGGAAGCATTCAACTGGGTATAAGAACTCCATCTATGGACCTTGAAACCGAAGTCATCAAAGTGAGGGAATTTGGGCATATTACAGAAGAACAAATCTACAAAGCCAAATCTTCCTTTGAAGGAATTATTGATCAAATACCGCCTATGTACTCGGCCATAAAATTAAATGGAAAAACCTTATACAATTTAGCCAGAAAAGGCAAAACTGTAGAACGGCAGCCGAGAAAAATTGAAATATCAAAATTTGAAATAAAAAGCATAAATCTGCCTTATGTAGAATTTGAAATATGCTGCTCTAAGGGTACTTATATCCGTTCTATTGCTGATGATTTTGGTGAAGTACTTGGATGCGGTGGCGTTTTGTCTTCCTTAAGACGTACTAAAATAGGTTGTTATTCTGTAGAGGATGCATTTGAGGTCGAAGAGTTTTTGAAGAATCTCTCCGATTACCAAGTTAAATAGGTCCGTTCTATTTTGTTTATTCTGTAATCACTGATTATTTGCTCTTGATGTCTATTAGAGTAAGGTAAATAACTGTAAAATAATCAATTATCTCTAATCTAGTTTAAATGAAAACAAATCAAATTTTCGTAATTCTAATGTTTTTGCTGAATGTCAGTATTCTTTCGCAGGAAAATATTGAAAAAGATAAACAATTAGTTAATTCCCTTTCCGGTAAAGAAAAAATTACCAAGCTGAATGAAATAGCGGCTTATTATGATAATATTGGCGAGTATGAAACATCGTTGATCTATTTTAACCAGTCTTTGAAAATTGCTTTAGCACGAAATGATATTGAAGAGATTGGGAGGGGGTATTATAACTTAGGGAGAATATTTGATACAAAGGGTGATTATAAACTTTCACTGAAATATTATGAGCTGGCGATTGCTTATTATTCTAAAATTAATTATAAAAAAGGAATAGCTGAAGGTTTAACCGGTAAGTCAACTATTTTAAGGCTTAGCGGAAAATATAACGAAGCATACAGTGAACTTCTTAAGGCCCAGTCTATTAGTAATGAATTGAAAGACAGTACATTAATTACTTTTGTCCAATATAGGCTTGGAATATTTTATGGGAAGGTAAAAAGTTACGATAAAAGTCATGCTATATTTGCTGCATTATTAAAGTACTCCAAAGAAAAAAACTTACTGAAGAGGATGTCAGCCTGTTACACATATCTTGGATTCATCCTTTTCACTAAGGGTAATTATGATTCATCAATTGTATATTTTGATCAGGCTTTGGAAATTAGGACTAAATTGAAAGACTGGGCAGGTGTTGCAACTACTCTTAACAACATTGGGGATGCTGAATATGAAAGAGGTAATTATAATGTAGCGCTGCTAAAATATACTTTGTCTGATTCTATCAGAAGTAAAATTAAAATAAAGTATGGAGTCGCTGAAACTCAGAAAAATATCGGGAAAATTTTTGTTAAATTGAATCTCCCCATTAAAGCAATAAATTACTTAAAAAATAGTGTTAAAATAGCAAAAGAGGGGGATCTTCCCGAAATATTGAAAACAGATTATTTTTACCTGTCGGCAGCATATCGTCAGCTCAAAGATAGTAAAAATGCCTTGTTGTATTTGGACTATTATACTGCTTTAAATGATAGTATTTCAGTTGATGAATTTAATAGGCAGCTTTCAAACGTTAAATATCAGTATGAGATTGACAAGCAAAATGCGGAAATAATTAGACTAAAAAACGAGCAGTTACTTGAAAGTAAAAATAATAAATATGAAAAAATTGTTTATTCAGCTGTAGTACTGTTCATTTTAGCACTACTATTGATAATTATTTACAGATACAGATTATTAAATAAGACTAAGACTCTGCTTGAGGAAAAGAATAATGAAATATTAATGCAGCAAGCTGAGTTAAAAAAGCTAAATGAAGACAAAGATAAGCTAATAAGAATAATAGCCCATGATCTTAAAAACCCTTTCCATAATGTAATAGGACTTTCTGACATATTGATTGAAGATTATAATGACCTGTCAAAGGATGAAATTATTGATTACTTATATGGGATTAACTCAACAGCCAAATCCACCTATTTGCTGCTGGAAAATTTACTTCAGTGGACAAAAAACCGGTTGAATAAAGTGGATTCTTCACGGGAAATGGTCATTATAAAAGAAATAGTTAATCAAACAATTGAACTTTCTAAATTAACCGCCAATAATAAAAATATTACCATTACAAATAAAATTGAGGAAAATATTCCTTTTGTAACTAATTATAATTACTTGTACACAATTTTAAGAAATTTAATTTCAAATTCAATAAAATTTACAGACCATGGTGGTTCAATAATAGTAAGCTCTGCTAAAGTAGCCGATGGTCTCCGAATTTCAGTTTGTGATAATGGAATAGGAATGTCAGAGAAAACGCAAAGCGATTTATTTAGCCCCAATGTTATTAGCCAAGCCGGAACTGAGAATGAAAAGGGAACAGGCCTGGGGCTCTCTTTATGTAATGAATTGCTCGGCAAATTAAATTCCGGACTGGAAGTTAATAGTGAAATTGGAAAAGGTAGTACTTTTTCTTTTACATTAAAAAATTATTGCGAAAATGAGAATTAGGTAAAATTAAAATCTGAGGGGGCATGTGAAATTATTCAGATATAGAAAGCCTTCAATAAATACAGTTTTAGGAATAACAAAAACCAAAAAGCAAATTAAACGCTCAATGGGCATTTATAAAATTACGAAAATTACTAATGCGCCAAAAAATTTTCAACGAAGAATGCTTAATAAGGTTGGTTATTATTCAGAGCCGGCTAAAATATGGAGAAATGGAATTAGACGTCCCGGTGGATGTATGGTTAGTCTTGTGGGGTTAATTATATCTGTGAGCATGCTTATTAAAGGTTTTATCAACAAATAGACTGAAAAAATATAAATTATGTTAATTTTCTTGACTTTGAGCCGAATTAACGTTATTTTTATTTTCTTATTTTGAAAAAAGAATCAGGTTCCCGGAGGATAAATACGTGAAACAAGAAAAAATGACAAAATTTTTTACTGCCGAAAAAGCTGATCGTAAGTGGTATGTTATAGATGCAAAAGATCAGGTATTAGGAAGATTAGCTGCTGAAGTTGCAAGAATTATCCGCGGCAAAAACAAACCGGTCTTTACACCCAATATGGATGCTGGCGATTTTGTGGTAGTAATAAACGCAAAACAGGTTAAAATTACAGGCAAAAGAGCTTTGCTTAAAGAATATTTTCATCACTCAGGTTATCCTGGTGGTTTGAAAACTAGAAAATACCAAGATGTTTTAGACAAGAATCCAGAATTTATAATTGAAAATGCCGTAAAAGGTATGTTGCCAAAAACCAGACTTGGTAATCAATTAATCAAGAAATTAAAGGTTTATGCCGATGAATCTCATCCTCATCAGGCTCAGAAACCTGAATTGTATAGCTTAACGGAGAAATAATGACAGATCAAATTTTTGTAGGCAGAAGAAAGACTTCGGTAGCAAGAGTTATTTTAAGAAGTGGCAGTGGCAAAATTACTGTTAATGGTCATGAGTTTGAAGCTGCTTTCCCAATGTTGTTAAGTAGAGAAGACATTTTAGCTCCTCTTAAATTAACTGAAAATGAAGGTGTTTATGATATTTCAGCTAATGTTAATGGCGGTGGAACTACTGGTCAGGCTCAAGCTATCAGATTAGGTATTGCCAGAGCTTTAATTAGCATAAATCCTGAGTTTAGAGCTAAGTTGAAACCTGAAGGAATGCTTACACGTGATCCTCGTATGGTTGAGCGTAAGAAATACGGACAACCTAAAGCGAGAAAAAGATTTCAGTTTTCTAAAAGATAATTTATTTTTTCAGTACAGGCGGATTTTATATCCGCTTTTTTATAAACAAGCATATTTCCCGATTTACCGTCTGTGTCCTTATATGGGATTTTAGGTAAAATTGACGGAAATAGAAGTAATAAACAGGAACATATATGAACAAAATCGATATCCCTCAATTAATTGAGGCCGGTGCACATTTCGGTCATCTCACACGCCGTTGGAATCCTAAAATGAGACCTTACATCTTTATGGAAAAAAATGGCATCCATATTCTTGATCTTAAAAAAACTCAAAAACTGATTACTGATTCTGCTGAAAATATCAGAAATTTAGCTGCAGAAGGTAAAAGAGTTCTTTTTGTAGGTACTAAGAAACAAGCTAAAAATATTATCGAGACCGAAGCAAGACGCTGCGAAATGAACTGGGTTAGTGAAAGATGGCTTGGCGGTATGTTAACCAACTTTTCTACAATCCGTAAAAGTATTAAAAGACTTAATAATATCGAAAAACAAGAAGTTGATGGTACTTTTGAAAAAATTACTAAGAAAGAAAGATTATTAAGAACTAGGGAAAAAGATAAACTGAAAGCTGTTCTTGAAGGTATTGAATCTCTAAATCGTATGCCTAATGCTCTTTTTGTTGTTGATATTAAAAAAGAGTCAATTGCTATTAAAGAAGCTAAAAGATTAGGAATTCCGGTTTACGCTATCGTTGATACTAATTGCGATCCAGATACCGTTGATTATGTTATCCCTGCAAATGATGATGCTGTAAAAACAATTGAATTAATTGTTAAACTTATGGCTGACTCAATTATTGAAGGATCTATGCAGGCTAAGGAGAGAAAAGCTGAAGAGGCTGCTGCTCCTGAAAGATTGAAAAAAGAAAAAGAACAAGAAAATTTATCTGATGAATCTAAATAAAAGGAATTAAAAAATGGCAATTTCTGCTGCTCAAGTTAATGAATTAAGACAAAAAACCGGCGCCGGTATGATGGATTGCAAAAAAGCTCTTACCGAAGCTGATGGTAATTTTGAAAAAGCTATTGAAGTTTTAAGAAAAAAAGGCGCTGCTGTTGCTGCTAAAAGAGCTGAAAAAACAGCTAACGAAGGTATTGTTCTTACTAAAATATCTCAAGATGAAAAAACCGGTTACATAGTTGAAGTTAACTGCGAAACTGATTTCGTTGCTAAAAGTAATGATTTTACAGGGTTTACTGATCTTGTAATGAATACCATTATCGAAAAAAAACCTTCTAATGTTGATGAACTTAATGCTATTCCGGAAGTTAATTCTGCTTTGCAGGACTTGATGGGTAAAGTTGGCGAAAAAATTCAGGTAACCAGATTTGCAGTTGAAAATGCCCCTAATGGTTATTTGACTGATTATATTCATCCTGGTGCTAAATTGGCTGTTTTAGTTAAATTTGATAACGTTATCAATGCTGCTGAATTAGCTCCTATTGCTAAAGATGTTGCTATGCAGATTGCTGCTATGAAACCTCTTTGCGTTTATAGAGAAGAAGTTCCTACTAACTTAATTGAGAAGGAAATTGAAATCTATAAGGAAATTGCTAAAAAAGAAGGCAAACCGGAACAGATTTTAGAGAAAATTGCTCAGGGCAAATTGAATAAATTCTATTCTGAAAATTGTCTTGCTGAACAGGCTTATATAAAAGACAATTCAAAGTCCGTGAATGATTTGTTTAAAGAGTATAACTCTAAGAACTCTTCTACGACGAAAATTGTAAATTTTAAGCGATTCCATCTTGGTGATGAAAATAAATAATTTTCTAAAAAAGGTCTTAACTTTGTTAAGACCTTTTTTTATATTTAAACTATAAAAAGAAAAACTTATGAGTGAATTAAAATATAAAAGAGTACTATTAAAGTTGTCAGGTGAATCCTTAATGGGTAAAAAAGGTTTTGGCATTGATCATAATGTATTAAACTTTTTTGCCACAGAAGTTAAGAAGGCTCACGATGATGGCGTTGAATTAGGGATAGTAATTGGTGGCGGTAATATATATAGAGGCCTCAGCGCAGGGGAACAGGGCATTGAACGCGTTACAGGCGATCATATGGGTATGCTGGCTACAATGATTAACTCTCTTGCTTTACAGAATGCACTTGAGCAGCAGGGAGTATTCACTCGTTTACTAAGTGCTATTCATATGGAACAAATTGCTGAGCCTTACATCAGACGCAGAGCTGTCAGACATCTTGAAAAAGGCAGAGTAGTTATTTTTGGAGCTGGAACAGGGAGCCCGTATTTTAGTACTGATACTGCTGCTTCTTTAAGAGCTGTAGAAATTGAAGCAGATGTCATAATTAAAGGTACCAGGGTTGACGGTGTGTTTGATAAAGATCCTGAAAAAAATCCAAATGCTATTAAGTATGAAACAATTTCTTATTACGATATCTTAAAGAAAAACTTGCGGGTGATGGATTTAACATCCGTTAGTCTTAGTCAGGAAAATAATTTACCTATGATTGTCTTTAATATGGATATCCCGGATAACCTTTTAAGAGTTGTGCGTGGTGAAAACATCGGTACGTTAGTCAATATTTAAATAACTTTATTTTTGAACTCATCACCAAAAGAAAACTTCGTGAGGAGAATATGGAACAAATACTAAAAGACGCTAAAGCAAGAATGGATAAATCCATTGAAGCATTAAGAAGTGAATTGTCTAAAGTTAGATCCGGCAAGGCTACTACAGCTTTGTTAGACGGAATAAAGATAGATTATTATGGGACAATTACACCAATTGGCCAAGTTGGGAACTTATCTATTCTGGATGCGCATACACTTTCTTTTACTCCATGGGATAAATCCATGGTACAGATAGTAGACAAAGCAATTCTTGAAGCAAATATTGGCTTTAATCCTGTTAGTGATGGTACTAATTTGAAAATTCCAGTCCCACCATTAAATGAAGAAAGAAGAAGGGACTTAGTAAAAATAATTAAAAGATATGGCGAAGAAAACAAA
>JAUZPC010000270.1 GCA_030706105.1 Bacteroidota bacterium
ATGGGTACATCTTTTCTGATAGTGCTAAGTTTAGAAGGATATTTTTTTAGATGTGCTTCCATGATATCGAAATCGGTTCCACTTTCAAACGGATTTTTACCTGCAAGCATTTCATAAAAAATAACTCCAAGAGAATAAATATCACGTTGCTTCGTAGGCTCAACTGCTTTAATTTGTTCCGGACTCATATAAAGTAATGTACCAAGCTTGGTACCTGTCTTTGTAAGTCCCTTATTTTCATATATGGATTTAGAAATTCCGAAATCCATAATTTTTATTATATTTTCTCTGTTAATGATAATATTAGAAGGCTTTAGGTCCCTATGGATGAATCCTTTTTTATGTGCATAGCTTACACCCTCAAGAATATCAAGCATAATTGTAGTAGCCTCATCTATTGAAAGTCTCCCCTTTTTAGCAATTAGTTGTTCAAGGGTAATACCGTCAACAAATTCCATTACAATTGCGTAAATTCCTTCTTCCTCAATAAAGCTAAAAACGGGTATAATATTAGTATGGATTAATTTTGCCTGATTTCGTGCTTCAATTCTAAATCTCTCAATAAACCGGCTGTTTGAAAGCGCTTGCCCGGATAAAACTTTTAGAGCAGCAAATCGCTCTAATTTCAAATCGAAGGCTTTGTAAACGATACCCATACCGCCTTCACCAAGCACTTCTAAAATCTTATAATTATTTATTATTTGGTTAATCATTGTAAATTTGTTATTAATGCAAATGTAAAGTTATCAGGAGCCCCATTTTGTCTTATTGTATGATATAATTCCTTTACAATAGTATTTGAATTATAAGTACTTAATATTTTCGATAGTTGCTCATTGTCGACAACATTAGTAACTCCATCAGAACAAAGGAAAATTAAAACCTTGTCTTCTTCGTTTATCTTAAACTCCCCTTTATCAACTTTTACTGTATCATGAGTACCCAAAGCTCTTGTAATAATGTTCTTCTTGGGATGATTCTCTGCTTCTTCACTTGTCAGATAACCTTTATCCACCATTTCCTGTACTAAAGAGTGATCGGTAGTAATTTGAGTTAAATTGTTATTTATTAAAGAATATATTCGAGAATCGCCTACATGTCCCCAGAAGACTGAACTATTCTTTATATAAGCAGCAACTATTGTTGAGGCCATGCCCATGAGAGTATAATTCTCTTTAGCTTTCTTTTGAATAGCTGAATTTGCCAATAAAATTGCTTCTTCCAATTGTGCACTATAGTTATTTCCATATATAGTACTAAAAGAGTTAAATAAAACTTCACATGCCAATCTGGATGCAACTTCTCCGCCATTATTGCCGCCAACGCCGTCGCACACTACTGCCAAGACTCCGTTATTAGAGAATTTAACTCCGCAAAAATCTTCATTATTCGACCTGACTAAACCAACATCCGAATATTTAGTAAAAGATAACTTCAAAAAGACCTCAAGAATTTTCTTATAAAGATAATTATAATATTTGATAATGCCATTATAAAAGTAATAAATTTTTATAAAATATTAACAAATTTATTACTTAAAAGTATAGGAGAATTATCACGTGTATCACTTAATACTTGCATAAAGAATAACTTTAATTTAAGTTTGGTTCCAAGAGTAACAAATATTTATATTATCTAACAGAAAAAATGAAATATTTCTATAATTAAGAAAAAATCATACCACAGATATTTGCTTAAATTTGAAATAAAACTTATATTTGTTATTCAATTTTTCATGCGAGAGTGGCGAAATTGGCAGACGCGCTAGACTTAGGATCTAGTACCTAACGGTGTCGGGGTTCGAGTCCCCGCTTTCGCACCATTATTCACACCATTTTTTGAGGTTAATTTGGAATATAAAATAATTGATATTTCTGCTACTGAAAAAGAGTTAGAATTATCTCTGACTTACGATGAAATAAAACAAGACATAGATGAAAAAGTAAAAGAACGTGTAAAAAAAATTGAACTCCCCGGTTTCCGCAAAGGCAAAGCTCCCCTTTCAATGATCAAAAAAATGTATGGTGATGAACTTGAATATGATGCAGCCGAAAAAGTTGCACAGAAGAAATTTTTTGACCTGGTCAAAGAAAAGGATATTAAATATTACGGTACTCCGGCAATTATTGATCTTAAGTTTAATCCCAATGAAAACTTGTTCCTTAAAGTCAGTTATGAAATAATGCCTGTCTTTGAAATAAATAATTACAAGAGCCTTGACGTTGAAGTTATTAAATTCCCGGAAAATCCTAATGAAGTTCAGGAAGAAATTGACTATCAGTTAAGTCAAAAAAGAACATTAGAAGATGCTGAAGTTGTTGGCGATAATGACAATTATGTTGTCTCTATTGAAGTTGTTGAAAAAGATAATGAAGGTAAAGTTTCTGAAGATGCAAAGCCTTCTACTCTTGACGTTGACATGACTGAAAAAAATCTCAACAAAGATTTATATGCTAAGTTAAAAGGTGTTAAAGCCGGTGATACTTTTGATTTTGAATTTGAAGATCATAGCGGCCATGATCATTCTGAGCATGAGCATACCGAAGAAGAACATCACCATGAAGTTAAAAAAATCCTTTATAGTGTTAAGGTTTTAGGTGTTAAAAGTATAATACTGCCTGAACTTAATGAAGAATTAATTAAGAAAATCAGCCGAGGTAAAGCTGAGAATCTTGAAGAATATAAAAAATTGATTTCTGATGATCTGGCTCAATATCGTGATAATATGATGAAGGATTATACCAATCTTCTCGTAAGAAAAAAAGTTATTGACTCTAATGAGCTTGCTTTACCTAAAAGTTTCATCGAAAAATACATTGATGACGTTGTGAAAATGGAACTAGAACATCAAAAATCACATGACCATCAGGGACATGATCATAATCATGTTCACAAATCTAAAGATGAAATTAGAAAAGATGTTGAAAAAAACGCAGAACAAGATTTAAAATGGCTCATTATCAGAGATCAAATTATTGATCAAGAAAAAATTGAAGCTAAAGAAGAAGATTTACTTAAATTTGCCGAAAAAGAGGCTCCACGCTATGGATTGGATCCTAATAAATTTGTAGAATTATACGGCAACAACCTTACTCAAACCATTCAAAACGAAAAATTCTTAGAGTTCTTAAGAGATAATAATAATATTATTTATAAAGAAGAAGAGGTTAAAGCGAATGAGTAAATTAGAAATTTATAATCAGCTTGTTCCTTATGTTATTGAGCAGACAGGAAGAGGCGAAAGAGGCATGGATATTTATTCACGCCTGCTTAGAGAGCGTATTATTTTTATCGGTACTCCAATTGATGATCATATTGCCAGCTTAACTATAGCTCAGCTTATTTTCTTGGAAGCCGAAGATTCAGAAAAAGATATTAACTTATATATCAATTCACCTGGCGGCTCTGTTTCAGCAGGTTTGGCTATTTACGACACTATGAAATATATCAAACCTGATGTTGCTACTATTTGCGTTGGTATGGCTGCAAGCATGGGTGCAATTTTGCTTGCCGGCGGTGCTGATGGCAAAAGAGCTTCCTTGCCGAATAGCAGAATTATGATTCATCAGCCATGGATTGGCGGCCTACAGGGACAGACTACCGACATTGAAATTCATGCCCGTGAAATGGTAAAGACAAGAGATTCCTTATATAAAATTCTTGCTGACCATACAGGTAAAACTTTGGAAGAAATTTCAAAGGATTGTGAAAGAGATTATTATTTATCTCCTGAAGAAGCAAAAGCTTACAAACTGATTGATAACGTTTTTGAAAAGCGTGCTACACTAAAGTAATTACATAAAAAAAGCCTCTGTAAAAAGAGGCTTTTTTTTATCTACAAATTCATTTAGGCAAAAACTCTTCTCGCCTATTCCTTAGATAAATTTGCCTGGCTAATTTCATTTTGTTCTTCTGTAGAAATCACCTTTTGAATATCAATTAGAATTATTAACCTGTCATCAAGTTTACCAACCGATTTAATAAAGTTAGAATTAATATTTGTAGTCAATTCAGGAGGAGCTTCAGTTATGCTCTCCGGAATTCTTAATACCTCACGCACTGAATCTACTATGAATCCAATCGTGTTGTTATTTACTTCTACTACTATTATCCTGGTGTTTTTATCTGTCGGCTTTTTCTCCAAGCCAATCTTATAGCGTAAATTAATCACGGGAATAATTCTTCCGCGAAGATTTATTACACCATCAACAAAATCAGGTGAGTTTGGAACTTTAGTAATTTGTATCATCCTAATAATTTCATGAACAAGGATAATATCTACTGCAAACTCTTCATTACCTACTATAAAGGTTACAAGCTGTAACAGTTCACTGTTTTCTTTTTTTTGCACTTCTAAATCAGACATAATTTTTCCGTAAAATAATTATTTTCTTTATTATCGAAATATTTTTTATATATTATAGGGCTTAAATAAATATTATTAAAGCCTTGCGTATAATATTAAAATGATGCTCTAATTAGCAACATGAATAGTCAAATTTCTTTTGGTAAAATACACATTTTCTAATTTTTCTAATAACTAAAATATCACTAAATCAATTATGGAAATAAAAACAAGAATTACTGAGTTTTTTAATATTAAATATCCAATTATCCAGGCAGGAATGGTTTGGGCAAGCGGATGGAAGTTAGCATCAGCAGTTTCCAATGCTGGCGGACTGGGACTTA
>JAUZPC010000271.1 GCA_030706105.1 Bacteroidota bacterium
ACCCGGCTTATCAGGCAATTATTACAATTAATTTTGAAGGCTTGTATGATATTCTATTTAATGTATTTTGCCATGCAGTAAGTTTGTATGGCAGCTATATGGATACTACTAAAATTGGTATTGTAGGCCATTCATTTGGTGCCGGCGCTGCCTCTGCTATGACTATTAGATGCCAGGCAAAAGGCTGGGGCTACAACAGTAGATTTATGCTGCTGCATGCACCTTGGTATGTATTTGGTATTACGCAGGATCAACTAAGGCATTTTCCAAATAATTGTAAAATGCTTATTCAGGTTTATGAAGAAGACAGAACTAATGACCACAGAATGGCAGCAGATCTTTTTGCAAACATCTCCATTCCATTGAGTGAAAAGGATTTTATGCTGGTGTATTCCGATACCTCAACAGTATTTAGTTATAAACTCTCTGCAGTGCATACTACCCCTGTTGCAAATTTGTATGGAATTGGATATGATTATATAGACGGCTTGGATTATTATGCTACCTGGCGGCTGTTTGACGCTATGGCGGATTACTCTTTTAATAATAATTCGACCGCAAAAGAAGTAGCTTTGGGAAATGGGAGCGCGCTTCAAAATGATTTTGGAATGTGGCCATCACCTGAATTAAGACCTGTAAAGAAACCATATACGGGTGATACACCAATTACTATTCAGTCTGAAGATTACTATACCTGGAAATGGTCAAATTCTGTAAATCCGAGAAAAGGTATTTCCGGCGTAAAAGAAGACAATCTAATTACTGATTTTTCCCTTGCACAGAACTATCCCAACCCATTTAATCCCTCAACAAGGATTACTTATAACATCCCTTATTCATCGAATGTTATGTTATCTATATATAATAGTTTAGGGCAATTAGTTAAAGGTATTAGTACACTCCGTAATCCCGGCAACTATGAAGAGACTTTTAATGCAAATTCCCTTTCAAGCGGAGTATATTTTTATACATTAAGAGCTGTTAGTTTAGATGGGCAGCATACTTTTAACCAAACCCGGAAGATGATTCTGGTTAAATAGATTTTTAGAGTCCCTCCTGTCTATCAGGAGGGATTCCATTTCCGTTAATCCACTATTTTAACATACGCGCTTCTTACAGGAGCAGGCATAGTGGAATTCTCTCCTTTTACTGCTTTCCATATAATTTCATTGAACTCAATATCCGGTGCGGCATCTTCCCTGCCGAAATTATAATTGCTGCTCTTCTGCCAGCCATATCCGTTTATTGGATTCTTCTTTTTGATATCTATAAGCGGCTGCATTACATTATAACTATTTAAATTAGCATCATCTTGAATTGAGTTAACAATTGGATAGGCTGATAAATCGAATTGAGTCATTGGAGGTAATCCAAGTATCAGCTCCATCGTTTTTATAACACTTGAAGTTGAATAAAGAGTATGATCTACAAAGTTTCTTTTAACATTAGGCCCTATCACCATTAAGCAGGATCTGTGTGCGTCAACGTGGTCAGAACCGCTTTGGGCATCATCCTCAAGTACAAATATCATAGATTCTTTCCAAAATTTACTTTTAGAAATTCTATCTACAATAAGACCCAATGCATAATCATTATCAGCAACAAATGCTTCCGGAGATAAAGTTTCCGGCTTAGTGCCGGCCGTGTGATTATTTGGTAATCTTAGCAGACTAAGCTCCGGAAGGTTACCGTTTTTTTCAAATTCGGAAAAATCCTTTTCCCAGGCTTCATACCGCTTTACATCGCTAATTTTTAGATCAAACCCGGGATAATCATTATTAGTTACCGGTTTAAGAATACTATCTAAAGCAAGATACTTGTTATTAACAAACTCAACAAATTCACCATATCCTCTGTAAGTTTTTCCGTGAGATAAAACGTTATTCCAGATATAGCCGGAAGAAGGGGCAGCTGCCGGAACACCTCCCTCAAACTCATATTTTCCGCCTCTTTTACCATATAAGACCGGCCAGTTTTTTTCTACATAATCAGTAGCATAGGCAGCCGTTGACCAATTATGCCCATCGGCGCTTACTTCGGCATCAACATAAAAATTATCATATAAAGTAAATTCATTTACCAGTTTATGCTGGTTGGGTGTAATCTTTTCTCCAAACAGGCAAATAGAGCTGTCGCCATTGCCCTTGGATATATCACCATAAACCTGATCATAAGTCCGGTTTTCTTTTATTATGTAAAAAATATGTTTTATGGTTTTACTGCTCAATAGATTATGCTCAACAGGAATAACACTTTGCTTGTTAGAAATTTCTTTATTATTTAGATAAGGGGTATTTGAATATGCTTTCTTTGTTAATTCAGCCAGATGTCTTTCATCAGGTTTATTGATAATTGAAAGAGTGCCTTTAAATAACACACCAGAATATTTTTCAGATCTTGAATCAGAATTTAAATAAGGATTCGGGCCGTCTGGGTTTGCTAATGATGACAACCCTTTTCCATTTGCAACAAGAATCCTATTGGTTTTGGATAAATACTTAACTGCGGTTGGATACCACCCTGTTGGGATAAAGCCAAGGCTTGAAGCCTGGTTTTTCTCGCCGACATAAAACACGGCCAAATAATTATTATCCGCATTTGCAACGTACAGAAGCAGCCCGTCATCACTTAAACATAGAGCATTTGGAGTACTGCCAAAAGGAGCATCCGGGGATATAGCTGAATTTAGTTTTTCAACTTCTTTACCGGCCGCCAAATCAATAACAGAGGTTGTATTGTTATTTGCATTAGCAACAAATAATCTCTCATCATTCTTGGAAATGATTAAATCACAAGGATGGTCACCTGTTTTGATAATTTTAGAAACAGTAAAATTAGACAAGTCCACTTCGGCAACAGCAGACCCGCTCCATAATGAAATGTATGCATAAGTTTGTTTATTATTTATCTTAACATCAAAACATTTATAGCCAAGGTCAACTTTAGCTTTTATAACTTTCTGCTCAGAATCAATCACATATAAAGAATTATTCTCCTTGGAAACTGCAAGCAACAGTCCATTGCTTTTACAGTAGTCTAGCCCTGTAATGGAAATATTTTCTTTAGGGTACCGCTTCCCGATTATAATAGAATCACTAAGGTTTAATCGGCCGGAATTAAAATTATATATCCATATTATATTATCATTAGCTCCGGATACAAAAGTTTGGACTCATCACCATTAAAAACAATTCCTCTCCAGGTTTTCTTTACAACCTCTCTCTGAATTTCCTTCTCAGCAGCTATATCAATTACGGATATAGAGTTTTCGCCCATTCCACTATTACTGGTAATGGCATATTTTTCATCTTTTGTTACAATAAGATTCAGGGGAAGTTCTCCAATCTTTATATGAGTACCTTCCGGAGTAAGTTTCCAGCCGTTTGGCAAAAGAGTATAATTTGGATACTTGCCGGGGAGCATAATCTCCCTGTTTGTTGTGGAACAGCCAAAAAACATAAACCCAATAAATATTAGAGATATAATATTAAATTTTTTATAATTTTCAATTTTCATAAAATCACCTGCAAATAGTATTCATTTATAATATCACTTAACTAAAAATAATTTTACGGCTTTATTATTTGATGCATTATTTATTTCGCCATAAAATGTTTCATCCATAACACTTGTTAAATCGGATGGTTTAAGGTATCTCGCAATAATTTCGACCTCATTGTTTTCATAAATCTTTATTTTAACATAATTATATACATATCCATATTTTTTATGATTAATTAAAACAGTTTCAGAGGAAGTAAGGAAACCTTTTGGATTTTTTACAACACCGGCAGGAAAATATTCAAACGTACTTAATGACATCCCTCCAACAGCCTCCGGTGATTTTATTTCTACACTATCGGCCACTAACTTACATTTGCCATATTCAATAACCACCCTAACTTCCCTGCCATCCTTTACTGCGGAAACAAGTTCGTTAAAATTTTTTATATCCTGAGCCCGGCAATAAGAGAGAGAAAGAAAAATTATTGAAATGACATAATATGTTGTTCTTTTCTTCATGAATTTTTTGATAGTTTTACTGTTGAAAAAATATTATTCTTTTTAAATAACACTGTACCAAAATAATATTTTACGTGACTATTTACAACCTGAATTGCCGGAAGTAAAAACCATAAGAGAATGTGAAAAGTATAATTCTTGAATTCTTTTATATCCCCATCAATCCATTTGGGCTGACAGAGAATTAGTAATACTATCGCTTACTTCTCTGTGGTATATATAGGTCGGATAACCAACGCGAACAGTATTAAATAAAGAAGATGCACGCTGCCAGAACTCTGAATCTTCACTATATGCAATATTTTTAAACCCGTTAAGTAACTCAAAGACAATTCTTTTTCCAAAGAATGTAGCTCCTATTACACACTTGGATAGATGAATAAACTCCTTAAGATTATCTTTATCCCTTACATACTCATTACCAATTATTTTAACCCCTCCTGATAGCAAATCAACTTGAGGATTTTCTTCCATATATTCAACCCGGCACTTTAAATGATCAATTTCATATTCATCATCGCTGTCAAGGAAAGTAATATATCTGCCGGAAGACTCCCTAATCCCTTTATTACGGCTTAGTGGCAGCTTCATGTTATCCTGCCGGAAGACTCTTATATTCGGGTACTTTTGACTGTTACCGTATATAACATCAAAAGAATTGTCG
>JAUZPC010000272.1 GCA_030706105.1 Bacteroidota bacterium
CAAAGTTTTGGAATACTTTTTCTTTAAGTTCTTTCACTTTTGCCTTTTCTGCCGGAGTTAAATAAACCGGTTTATAAACCAAATTAGGATTATCTTCATCCGAATTAGCGTTAACATTTTCATCATTGGCAGTACCCTCATCAGCGCGTTCAGCCTTATTCTTACTATAATTACTTCCGGTATTCAGATCAGCGTCTTTAATAATCTTTGGCTGGGCAGCAAAAGGGGTGACTTCTTTATTCTCGGGCGCAAGGAACAGCACCATTAATAGAGCAACACCTGCTAAACTTAAAGCAGCCGAAGGAATTAACCTAAACGGAGAAACAAGCCTGCTAAAAAATGATACTCTCTTTTCATTAACTGCAAAGTCGCCGGAATTTATTCTGCGCATAAGGTCTGCTTCAAAATAAGGCGGTGCTTTAGCTTGTTTTAGTCCATGTAAAGTTTTGATCACCTCATCATATTGTAATTCGTCATTGTACATATCAAAACTCCTATTCATTATATATGCTTTTAAGCAAATTCTGAAGCTGTGCTCTGCCGCGGTTAATTCTGGACTTTACGGTCCCTACGTTAACGCCACTAATCTCGGCAATTTCTTCATAAGAAAGATCCTGAATGTCCCGTAAAATAACCATTTCACGGTAAGCATCAGAAACCTTTAGCAAAGCTTGTTGAATCAATTCATCTTTAATTCCACTATCAGTAATATCATCGGGTCTGTAGTTTTCGTCAGGAATTTCAAAAACATCTTCATCTTCGGTAAAATTATTTATCGAAAGAGTGTTTTTTCTTTTCCTTCTCTGGTATTCTGTACGGGCCAAATTACCCGCGATGGTATATATCCAAGTGGAAAATCTTGCAATAGACTTATAAGCATCCTTATTTTTATATACTTTTATCATGGTTTCCTGAACGACATCCATACAGGCTTCATAGTCACCAAGGAATCTAAAGACATAATTGGTAAGAGGATTCTTATACCTGTTAACAAGAATTTCAAAAGCAGGAACAGTGTTGTTCTTCTGGAATTCTATGATCAGCTCTTCGTCAGAAAGCTCATTTAATAATCTATCACTCAAGCGTTATACTTCAAAAAAAAAATAATGTTTCACTTTCACGACATAAAATTACAGAAAAAATAGCAAACTTTGTACTTTTTCAGAGATTTAGTCACATTTATTAGTCAGATCCGGATTTTATATCTTCTTCATCGTCTCCAGGACCTGTAACTTCAGGGGTGTTGTCTTCGGAAGGGAAATTATCGCTTTCATAAATTGTGTAAAGCGTACCGTCTTCTCTAAGAACAACAATCCTTTTTGCTTGTGCTAAAGCAATTTCTTTAGCAGCGTCTAAAGCCTCTTCCTCTTCTTCAAAGATGGAATATACTTCTTCAGAGCCTTCCATTTTAATAACCCATTGGTCTCCCATAGGCATAACAATTACACTGCTCATCTTTTTCCTCAAAATTTATTACCAAATTATAGTTTGATAATAAACAAATATCTGTGCTAAGAGTTGTAAGCTCAGATTATCTCGGAAATCAGCACTGTCATAATTTGTTTATGGTCAGCAGTAGTTGATTTTAATGCAATATCGGCTTTAAGCAAAGCTTCAGTTGCTTTTGCTACATCATTAAGACTAAAGACCCTGCTGGAATTAACATACCCCTGCACTTGATAGTATGACATCTTTAGCTTTTTCATCAGATCATTTATATTTGCATTATTAGGATTAGGTGCAAGCTCTTTAAGCTTTGCAATTACAGTAAAAAACCGTATAAGCATATTTATGGTTTTGAATATTTCGTCAACACTTTGCGGCAAAATATTGTATGCAATTTTCAGTGCCTGTTTCTTATCCCTTTTGGTTAGCGCATTTTGGAGATCAAATACATTAAACGCCTTTAGTTGAGTTGAAAGTGACTTAATAGTCTCTGCATTAATCTCTCTTTTATCCCCGAGAAAGATATAAATCTTTTCAAGCTGGTCTTCAATAAGACTCTTACTTTCACCGACAATTTCCATTAAAAGCTGAGCATCATCCGCCGTAATTTTTCTGCCGTCAGAGCCGGCTTTCTGAACAATCCATCTCCTTAATTGTTCTTCCTTCATTTCCTTGGCTTCAAAATAATAGCCATTTGCAATCAATGATTTATACGGTTCAGTAACACCTGATTTTGCAACAACTCCATTATTTATTAGAACCACTACGGCAAAATCTGAAGGCGATTTTACATAATTTTTAAACTTAGCTTTATCCTTAACTTTTTCAAAATCTTTTACTATCACAAGTTTCTTATCAGAGCCAAAAGGGAAAGTAGAAGCGAAACTCTCCACTTCTTCCATAGAAATACTGTCGCCATAATACATAGCTTTGTCAAAATCTGAAACAATAATTGTTTCAAAAAGCAGATTTATTTTTTTAACAAACTCGTCAATAGAATACGAGTCATCTCCGCATAAAAAATAAATCGGCTTAATAACATTTTTTGCTAATTGAGCTTCAGCTTCTGAAACTGAAGGAAGTTTTTCGTACGCCATTTAGTTGCTAAGTTTTTTAAGTTAATAAGTTGAAAGTTTATAAAGTTATAAAGTTTTTAAGGTTAATAAAGTTTTTAAAGTTGAAAGTTATGAAGTTTTTAAAGTCAACTGTTAAAATTGTTCTAAGCCCTTAAGAGAGCCAGACACTTCATTTTCTATTACCCTCCCTCTTTTAGAAGGGAGGGTAAAAATAATCAAAACACTGCCGAAACTGAGTTTTACATTATATTATTTTTCTGTAATTGTCAGCTTTTCAATTACTACAGGAGTAACAGGCTTGTCACTTCTATCGGTTTTTGTTTTACCAATTTCTTTTACAACTTCCATACCTTTTACAACTTTACCAAAAACCGTATGCTTACCATTCAGATGCGGTGTAGGGACAAGTGTAATAAAGAACTGGCTGCCATTAGTATTAGGGCCTGCGTTAGCCATAGATAAGATGCCTTCAGATGAGTGAAGCAGTTCAGGTTTAAATTCATCATCGAATCTTGCGCCATAAATACTTTCACCGCCGCGTCCTGTACCGGTAGGGTCGCCACCTTGAATCATAAATCTGTCTATAACTCTATGGAAAATAATTCCATTATAGTATCCTGATTTTGCCAAAAGGACAAAATTCTTTACAGTTTTAGGAGTCTGTTTATTGAACAGTTCAATTTCAAATTCGCCTAATGTTGTTTTAAATACTGCATAATATGTTTTAGTGCTGTCTAGTTGTTCGTTCGCATCAATCATTATCTTTTTATCCTTTCCGTTGACTGTTATATTATTTGGTTTATATGTGCTTTGCTTAGTAACAGCGCAGCCAATTATACCTATTGTTAATAATAAATAAAATAAATATTTCATATACTCACCTGATTAATAAAAGAATATTACTTTTCGCTAATTGTAATAGAATCAATAATTACAGGAAAAATTGGTTTATCCTTGGCATCTTTTTTAACTTTACTTATGGCAACTGCAATGTCAAAGCCATTTATTACTTTGCCAAAGATAGTATAGCCGCCATTTAAGCGGTTTTGAGGAGCTACTGTAATAAAGAACTGGCTGTTATTTGTGTTAGCACCGGAATTAGCCATAGCAAGCACGCCTGGTTCTTCAAAAGTGAGACTTGGTATTATCTCATCTTCAAATTTTTCTCCGTAAATACTGGCTCCGCCGCCGCCATTACCTGCCGGGTCACCTCCCTGAATCATAAATTTATCAATAACTCTATGAAATGTTAAACCATTGTAGAAACCGGCTTTTGAAAGCAAAACAAAATTTTTGACAGTTTTGGGAGTCTGGCTATTGTAAAGCTCTACCTGTATTGTACCTAAATTTGTTTTGATATCGGCAATATAGGTTTTTGCAGGGTTAAGCTTCTCATCCAAATTGATGGTTAACGTTTTCCCTTTCATATTCATAATAAGTTTATTCTGATTATCATCAGAATTTTGTTTTTTACCGCAGCCGACTAACATAGCTGCCATACAGACCAGCACTAAAAAATATTTCATATTATCCTCTTATGGTGTAATGATATTTTTATATAATAAGAATAAAATAAAGCATCCTAAAATTATTCTGTAAACTATAAAAACCAAAGTAGTGTTTTTTCGTAAAAACTTAAGCAGAAAATCTATACAGAAGTATCCGACAACGCCCGATACAATTGTTGCGACAATCATATTTACGGCCAATGAAGCATCAAGAAATTTGATAGATTCTTTAAGCTCAAGCAGTCCGCTTGCTGCAATAGCCGGGATACTTAACAAGAAAGAAAAGCGTGCGGCTGTTTCTCTTTTAAGTCCTGAGAACAACCCTCCCGCAAGTGTAGTTCCTGAACGGGATGACCCGGGAATAAGGGCAAAGCATTGAGCAATGCCAACTATTAGTGCATCCTTAATTGTTACTTCTTCAATATCTTTTCTGTGCTTTGCAAAATACTCTGCAATTGCAATTATGATAGCAACACCAACAAGACTGCCGGCAATTACCCAAAGATTTTTTGTAAAAGCTCCTTCAATTATTTTTTTGAATCCTAATCCAACTATAACAACAGGAACAGTTCCAATAATTACCAGCCATCCCAGGCGTGAGTTAAAACTTTGCTGCTTAAAGCTTTTC
>JAUZPC010000273.1 GCA_030706105.1 Bacteroidota bacterium
AATACTTCTTTCTCTTGTATAACCTCTTTCTATACTTCCGCTGTACTGATCCAGGCTTTTTCTTTGTGAATATCTAAACCTAAAATTCAGTTCCTGATTATTTTCTAACAGAAAGAAGTCGTGCAAAATATAATTACTTCCTCTAATTGTATTTTTCTCATTAAGAAATGCAGACATATTCAGCAGATAAATCTTTTTGTAATTCTCTTCCTGAGAATTTTCTTCAATTCTGACAGTAGTTTCTGAAGATAATGGAGATAAAATACTATTAGCAATCGTTTTGGGACTAAAAAATGCTCCATAGTTAAATTTCCATCTTAAACCGGTTTTTAAATCTATTACCGGATACAGCTTTTCTGATGGTAATGTAGTTTGATTATATTCCCCATCATATAACGTTAAAACAAACTCATCTACATCAGCTAAACCATTATTATTTAAATCTCCTAAGTATTTGTAGCTGCCTGTACCTTTTTCAACTTTTACAAATACTCTTTCCAATTTTGATGTCTTTTGGGTTGATACTTCATAAAACAGATCTCCGTTTGCAGGTTCTGCAAAATTAAATTTTGTCTGATTTCTAATTAATATAGTCTGCGTATTGGTATTACCCTGTTCTTTAAACTTCTGATCATAAAACTTATCTCTAAGTGTTAATGTAAAGCTTGTACTTACTTGCTTTACCCCATTATAAGTAAGTTCATAATACTGTGTCTTGCTTGTCGATTCCCTATTAAATCTTCCATTTAGTGGTAAATTATCGGTTCTGAATGAGTATTTTGCACTTGCCATAAACCCTTTTATGCCGGATATTTCTAAGTAAGGATTAAACTCTGTATAATTTTGACTTCCATATAATAATGAATCAGTAAATCCGGCTTTATCCTGTTTATTTTCATTTACAATTTCAAAACCCGGTTTGAAGTAGCTCAGCTTATAAAAAGCATTGCCTCTCTGCTTAATCCAATTGCTTTTTTGATATAAAGATGTTGTCTGGACATAATCTATATTGTATGTAACAGAATATTCCTGCAGATTTGAAAAATTTATACCTCCATTCATGCGTTTGGATTTAAATGAACTTCCTTTTCTCAAATATCCATAATTTCCATTTACTGAAAGAGTATTAATAGGTGAATAAGTTAATGCAAATTCCCTTAATATTTCGTTTTCGCTTGCACTGCTTTCATCAACGTTGTAATCCCTGCTAAATTCAACACTATTATATCTATCGAGAGATGAAAATTTACTTTGAACATATCTATCCCTATAAGATAAACCCAAGTTACCAAAATCAATGTTGCCAATTTGAACTTTTTGCGGGTCAAACCTAATTACAAAATTACTGGCACTACCAAAATTATTGTTATCATCTATTGAAGAAAACCTATTTCTATCATAATAGCTTCCTGAGAATTCAAACGATGTGTAAAACTTACTGAATGGTCTAAGTTCTGCTAAAATTGTTCCCATTTCCTTCAATTCAGGTAAAGGAAGAAAAACAACAGGCAGGTAATTGCCAGCCCCCACTCCCACAAATTTATAATCTCCAATACTTTCTTTGATATAGTCGCCTTTATTTTCGCCAATATATGTAAATGCAACATTGTAAATAGCAGCAGTTGCTCCTGGATCGTATAAATAATAAGAATAACTGGAATTATTTATTGTAGTATCTATTTTTATATAACTACCCTTCCTCACGCCAAGCGAGTCCAATGCGGCTAATTGTTCACCAGACTTAGCTGCTTTATATCTATCATTTCCTGCTGCAGCCAGTATTTGTTTCTCAGAATCTGAAAATGTAATATCAATTGGGGAATCTTTATCGTCTCCTTCTTTTAAGAATTGAGTCTTTATATTTAAAACATTATTAAAAAGACTAGCTGAAGCACCTGCACCAAAAAAATTTCTTGAATACCTTCTATCTGTATATTCATAATCAACATTTATTCTGCTTGCAGAAGTAATTAACTTTTTAGGAGTAAATGTAATCTGGGCGTTAGAATAATCAATTGTATAATCATTATTTTCCCCTCTTTTCATTTCAATACCGTCAAGATATATTTTTTCGGTCCCGGAAATAATTATAATATCTTTTTCATTATTTTTGCCATATAATAAATAGGGACCCTGTACACCTTCAATTCCTGTTATATAAACTGAATTAAATTTTCCTTTTGAACTTGCAGAGGCAACCCAGACATCATTATTCTTATATGAAAGTTCACCAAGCAGGCCCTGTAGTTTCCGGTCAATATATCCGAATTCTCCAATTTTTTTTGTTATCTGGAAATCGCCAAATGTTCCTGTTGCATTAGGATGCTTAATTTGAATAAAGACTTTATCAATTTCATCAAGCTTCTCAGTATTTCCTTCCGGCTGAATAGGTGTGTTTTCATCTGTTAGTGCAGCTACTATTTCAATATCATCAGATATTTTTCCATTTAATTGAAGCCTTAATCCGCTATTTAATGTAAAGTCTTTATTTGTACCAACGGAAAAGCCTCGTATCAAGGTTCCACTTTTTTCTATCCCCTTTCCAAAAATTGATTCAGGACTTAGCAGAGCCTGTTCATTTCTGGAAACAAATAATGTATCTCGTGTCTTTTCATCAACTTTAACTATCAATTCTCTGTTTTTATAAATTCTTTTCAAATCAAGATTTATTGATTTATAACTAATCAGGACAGTGTCATAAATTGAATAAGATAATGTATCACTTAATTTGAAAGTTCCATAATAGTAATTTATACTATATTCGGATTTCTTGAGTACTCTGTCTTTTATGCGAAGAATTTCAGAAAATGCGACAATTGAAGGCTTTGATATTGTGTAATTATTTTGAAAGTTTACTTGTACTGAATCAGTAATTATCAGATTTGAATAATCGGATTGAGCCCAAGCAATTTTGGTAAAAAAGATGATTAAAATAAATATTCTATATGGTTTCATTATTGAAACTAAATCTTGTTAAACATTTTATATTAGAATATTTGAGCATTTAATCCATATGATTTTTAAATTATCGGTAAACTTAGTTGCTTCAAAATATGTTTTCTAAACAGCATATGCGTTTATTTCAATATTATGAAACTTATAATCCAAATATATAATTTATATATTAAAGGAGGCAAGGTATTAGTTTGGCAAGACTATTCTTAAGGATATGATAATTACTGGAAATATTGAGTATAAAATTTATTAGCCGGTTCATATTATATTTTGAATGAATCAGCATAATGTTAATTTTATATTATTTCCATTTTACTCTTTTTGATCTTCTTCCGGTTTCCCGTGATATTTTGCATCAAAATTCTTGGCAGCCTGCTGAACATCTATTTCTTCTAAATCCATCTTGCATAAAGGGCAGATGCCGGGTTTGTCGGAAATGACGTTATAATGTTCCTTCATCTGGCATTGAAAAACCATTCCGTCTTTGTTCTCATCTAATGATAATACGTTTACTGTTGAATCCCGAACTAAAGCCTTATCAATAGATTCGGTTTCCTTGCGCTCTGGTTCATTTTTTCCACAGCCGGTAAGTGACGCCATAATAATAAAAATACTTATTATTATCAGATATGCTCTTTTTTTCATAGCCATTTGATATACAAAATTTATCATATAATTACTATTAAAATACGAAATATCAGCAAAAGTAAAAAGATATAATTTTGGAAAGGATGCAGGCTAATGTTTTAGTGATTAGATAAAAAAAAGCTGCTTCAGTTTTGCAGAAGCAGCTTTTTCTGTCAGTTCAATTAATTATGTGAATTTAAAGCGAAAGTAAAATAATAGTAATTACTAAACTTCCTTTTTATTTTACTTTTAGTCCGGCTTTCTTTAAAGAAGCTTTAGCATCTTTTAGTGAAACCTCTTTCATATCCATTTTGCATTTAGGACATTTCCCTGCGACATCAGATAATTGATCAGCGCACATTGTACATTGAAAGATTTTACCATCTTTATTTAAATCAAGTTTCTTTAAATCAATTATAGCTTTTTTAACGGTTGTATTTTTCAATCCTGCTTTTTCTTTTGTATCCGTACAGGTTTTTTTATCTGTCGTGCAATCTTTTTTACAAGAGGTTTCTTTTTTATCAGATTTACATTCTTTAGTGTCTTTTTTACAGCAATCTTTTTTTGTTTTGCATTCTGCTTTTTCTTTTGTATCGCATTTTAGTCCTGCTTTTTCTTTGCATTCTTTTTTGCAGGTTACTTTTTTATCCTTGCATTCCTGTTTACATTCTTTCTTATCTTTACACTTTGTTGAATCACTTCCTGTTGATGCTAATGCACTTACTTGAAAAAATACGACTGTTATTGCAATTATAGCAAAACTGAACAATGTATTATTGATTTTGTTTTTCATTATGAACCTTTATTATTTGTGAATATATTTTTATTAATTGAACTTATTTCATTTTACAAAAATCAGGGATTATTCCCTTGATAATGTTTCAGTTGACTTGACACTAAATTCAATTAAGACTATTGCTTTGAATACTTTTTTATAAATATTAAAATCATTTTTAATGCGATAATCATTATCAATTATAGTACCAACATTCAACTTTCAGCATTATATTTATTTTACTTCAAACTTTTTACTTATCCTTCTTTTCCTCTTAAAATAATAGTTATTATCTG
>JAUZPC010000274.1 GCA_030706105.1 Bacteroidota bacterium
ATTAAAACGATCTTCATTTGCACTAAAAACATGATAATCAGGTAAATTAGGCAGATCCGGAGTCGGATGTTCCATCCGGGTACGGATATTCTATCCGAGAACGGATGAAACATCAAGGTTCAGACATATTGCATAAAAATATTAAACATCCCAGATTCGGACTCTCACTCAAATGACAATTGCCCAACCCATTCATGGGTTTCCAACGTGGAACAGGGTATTGCGTTAACACGAATAAAAACTATCCAGCCCGCTATTTTAATGGCGGGCAATATGATTAAAAATCGTAAGATTGCAACTAAAATCAAGATAATCGGGAAAATCACATAAATCAAGGTTCGAGACATTTTTAGGATTTCAAAAATGCAGATGGTAGTTGTCTGTCTGTGCAAGAGAATAGATTTCTCTAGCGATAAATCGGCATCGAAATGGCAAGTAAAAGAGAGAATACACTGTGGCTAAAGCCCAACCGTGTGTATCGGTGCTCTGTTATCCACGGGCTAAAGCACCGTGGCTATTTAAAATCCATGAACTAAATTTTGTAATATAATCTTAATATTTCTCTGCCAATAAATCGAATCAAAATGCAAGCTCCTAACCCATTGGTCGATTATGGGAAATCTAAATTACATTAATCAAGGTTCAGTTACTCTCCATTCTCCATTCCCAATTGTTAATTGTTAATTGTTAATTGGATTGTTCTTTGTCCGTTGTTTGGTTACCTTTACTGATTAAAATATTTTTGAAGATGTGAATAATTGATGAAAAACCCAATAGTTGTAATTGTAGGCAGGCCCAATGTCGGGAAATCGACATTGTTTAATAGAATCGTTGGTAAAAGAGATGCAATAGTTGATGATTTTAGCGGGGTTACCCGGGATAGAAATTATGGTGAAGCAGATTGGGCAGGTAAATTCTTCCGTTTAATTGATACTGGCGGTTATGTACCGCGCTCTGAAGATCTTTTTGAAAAAGCTATTAGGGAACAGGTTGAAATAGCTGTTGAAGAAGCTGATGCTATCTTGTTTGTTGTTGATTGCCGTGTCGGCCTTACTCCAATGGACCTCGACATTGCTAAATTGCTTCGGGAGTCAAATAAAAAATTCTTCCTTGTTGTTAATAAAGTAGATTCTGAAAATTATGAGGCAGCCGCTGCAGAGTTTTACTCTTTGGGCGTTGATGAAGTCTATGATGTTTCCGCTATCGGCGGAAGAAAAATAGGCGATCTGCTGGATGTTGTTACTGCTGATTTTGATAATGCAACTGATGAAGATTATTCAGATAATAAACTCAGGATTGCAATTGTAGGCAGGCCTAATGTAGGCAAATCCTCCCTTACAAATGCACTGCTTGGTTACGATAGAAGCATCGTAACAAATATCCCGGGAACCACACGGGACAGCATTGACTCATCACTTAAATATTACGGTAAAGATGTTGTCTTAATTGACACTGCCGGTCTTAGAAAAAAGAAAAGAGTTGAAGAAAGCATTGAATTCTTTTCTACAATAAGAACTTTAAGGTCTATTGCCGAGTGTGAAGTTGCTATTGTTATGATCGACTCAGTTTTAGGAGTTGAAAAGCAGGATCAAAAAATTATTGATGAAGCCATTGCCCGTCGTAAAGGTATCATTCTTGCCGTTAATAAATGGGATTTGGTTGAAAAAGATACTAACACTGCAAGGGATCAGGAACTTCTCATTCGGGATAAAATTGGTTCTGTAGATTATCTGCCCATTATGTTTGTTTCTGCCCTTACCAAACAGCGCATATTTAAGCTTATGGACCTTGCATTCCAAATCAGGGAAGAAAGAAGAAAAACTATTTCTACTGCCAAGCTTAATGATGTTATTTTGGAAGAGATTAAACGTACTCCGCCTCCGGCCACTTCTACCGGTAAAGAAGTAAAGATAAAATATGTTACGCAAGCTGCGGGATCTTACCCCGTATTCCTTTTCTTTGCAAACTATCCTAAGGAAATAGCTGACCATTATAAAAAGTTTTTAGAAAGAACAATTCGTAAACACTTTGGCTTTAACGGAATTCCAATAAGTCTATCATTTAAAGAAAAAACAAAATGAGTATTTTTACATTAGTAGATCACCCGTTAATAAAAAGAGACGTAACAGTCTTACGAGATGAAAACTCCACTCCGGAAATTTTCAGAAATGCTGTAAGAAGAATTTCCAATATATTAGCTGTTGAATTAAGCAGGACTTTTCATCTGACAGAAAAGCAGGTAAAAACACCGCTTGAAGTAACTACCGGATATGAGCTTAAGCAGGAAGTTGTTTTGGTGCCTGTTTTAAGAGCAGGACTTGGAATGGTAAGCGGATTTATTGATATTATTCCCGATGCCAAAGTAGGGCATATAGGCATTCAGCGAGATGAAAAAACTCTACAACCCATTGAATATTATTTTAAAACGCCCAAAACTATTAACGAGTCTAGGGTTATACTTCTTGACCCGATGCTTGCAACGGGCGGCTCAGCTTTAGGAGCAATCAGCTATCTGAAAAAAAGAGGCACAAAAGAGATTATTTTTGCGTGCTTGGTTGCGGCTCCGGAAGGCATTAGCAAAATAGAGCAGTATGCCCCTGATACTAAAATATTCGGTGCTGCCATAGACAGACAGCTTAATGATAAAGGTTATATCCTGCCGGGTTTAGGCGATGCGGGCGATAGAACTTTTGGTACGCTTTAGGTCGCTTCTCGTTTTTCTCCTGGTTTTTGCCTGCGGTTTATCTTTTCCGCAGACATATCCCGTTAAAGAAGTTGATTCTTTGTTAAAAGCAGGAATCAACTGCATTATCATTCAGAATTATTCAAAAGCCAATGTTATCTTTACTAAATTGGATCATGAATATCCTTCAATTCCTTTAGGTAAAATTTATCTTGCAGCTACTTCAATTGCAAAATCTTATGACTATGCCGAAGAGTATGATGCATATTTAATTATGAATAATCTATCCATTGCCAAGGATATGTCTGAGAAGCTTATGGATACTGCTAATGCCAATATCTGGTATCATTATTTTGATGCGCTTGCCATAGGATATCGTGCATATTATAATGCCCTTAACGAAAACTGGGTAACGGCTTTCTCCAGTGGACTTAGCTCTGTAAATGAGTTTAACAATTGTCTGGATATTGATAAAAATTTCTATGATGCACTAATTGCAACAGGATCTTATAAATATTGGCGAAGCAGAAAAACAGAATACTTTAATTGGCTGCCTTTTGTATCGGATGAAAGGGATCTCGGTATCTCCTATCTGGAACACGCCATAGCTAAAACTTCTTATAATACATATCTTGCGGAGTTATCTCTGATATGGATATTTATTGATAAAGGGCTTTATGCTGAAGCCGTAAAAATTGGGGAAAGGTCAGTTCAAAATGCTCCGGAAGCCAGAATATTTAAATGGGCTTTAGCACGTGCTTATGAAGATGTTGATACGCTCAAAGCTGTTGATACATATCAGCAGATCTTAAAATCATATGGAGATATAAATAAGACCAACCATGTTAATGAAGTTGTTCTTAAGCATAAAATTGCACAGTTATATTACAGGATGGGTAAATACAATGAGTCACTTAATTACTGCAATGAAATATTAAGTCTTAAAAAGCTTAACAAATATGCTTCCGAAAGATTAAAAAGCAGGCTGGAAAAAGTGAAAAGCCTTGCTGATGCCATTAAAGAGCATTCTAAATAAACTTATACCAAATCTTTAATTACTTCTTGCCCGTTGCTCAAATTATAACCTGTCTATCTTAAGGGTGCAAGAACCACCGCAAACTCACCCTTAATTGTACTTTGAGGTAATAATTCAAGTATTTCTGCAGGTGTTCCTCTCCAGGTCTCTTCAAACATTTTTGTTAGCTCTCTGCAGACTACAACATGCCTGTTCGGCATATACTCATTTAATTCGTTTATCAGCTTTTCAATTCTGTAAACGGACTCATAAACAACAATTGTTCTTTCTTCTTCCGCAAGCTCCTTTAGTTTTTTCTGACGGCCTTTTTTCTGCGGCAGAAAGCCCTCAAATAAAAATGAGTCCAGCGGTAATCCGCTGATTGTTAAAGCGGCTGCCATTGCAGTAGGCCCCGGGATGGGCACTATTTTTATATCCTCTTTAATCGCGGCGGAAATCAGCCTCAGTCCGGGATCAGAAAAGCCAGGCGTCCCTGCATCAGAAATTAATGCGGCACTATTTACCTGTTTTATTCTTGTTATAACATAATCCAGCTTATTCTTCTCATTAAAGGCGTTTACGGAGATCAGTTCTTTGTGGATGTCGTAGTGCTTTAATAAATTGGAAGATACTCTTGTATCTTCGCAGGCAATAAAGTCTGCTTCTTTAAGTACGTCCAATGCACGGAGGGTAATATCTTTAAGATTACCGATTGGGGTGCTTACAACATATAAAATATTTTCCATAATGCCTGTAAAGTTGGTTATGTTTAAAATGACAACGGCTCCGTTTTAACAGGGAGCCGGTCATGCAAGTAGTACAATTTATTGTTTTTAATACATCTAAAAATAACAAATCAAAAAATAATTAGCAATTCATTATTTTAATTCTTAGATGACATTAAGAACAGGACTTCCTTAATAATTTTAATGGCCTCATCCAAAGTCTCTTTGG